>NZ_DAOPSE010000002.1:0-81925 GCF_035349255.1 Defluviitoga sp.
GAACGCCTGACTGTGACTCAGGATGTCGTGGGTTCAAATCCCACCAGCCACCCCATAAAATTAAAAACTCACGATATGCTTTCGTGAGTTTTTAATTTTTACTGTTATATACATAAACTTCTGTACCCAGAGAAGTTATAAAATCTATCTCTTCCACATCGAAATTGAACATTCTAATACATCCATGTGATATTCTTTTTCCTATTTCCCATGGTTTAGTTGTTCCGTGAATTCCATATTGAGGGTTTGAAAGTTGTAGCCATCTTGTCCCCATTCCGTTAAGAAGCGATCCGGGGGGAATATATTCATCATACCAGTATAAAGCAGGATCCTTTTCTTTATATGATATCCTATAATATCCAGGTGGAGTGTAATCACTCATTCCTACTGCGACTACATAGGTTTTCAAGAGTTGATCATGAAAATAAAGGTACATCCTATTTTTTGAAAGATCTATTTCCAAGTGTATGGGGCTTTCAAAGTATTCAACTTTACCTATTTTTAAAGCCTGGCCAGGATAAATCAGAGAAGGATCTCTTAAATCATTTATGTTAACTAAATCTCCTGGAAGTACATTGTATTCTCTAGCAATTTTGTATAAACTTTCGCCTTTTTGAACTATATGGTATCCAAAAATTTCATATTTTTGTTGAGGTTTTAAAATATTTTCAGTGATAACTACTTCATTTACCTTCAAGAAAGGAGTTTCAACTTTGAAATATATACCATACCTGTTTCTAAAAATAAACTCAGCTCGATAAAGACCATCTTTAAAATATTTTAAAGAGTTTAAAAAATCTTCTTCGCTTTCAAATTCTTTATCATCGATATTGATATCAATCAAGTATAAAGAGTTTTTTGGATAATAATCTAAGTAATATTCATACCCATTTATTCCAATCGACGTTGTAATTTCTATTTTTATTTCAGGTGTAAAATCATCTTTTACTAGAAAATTGTTAAAAAATTGGGAAACATATTGCCCATATTTGTCTGTTGAAGATACTAAGAAAGAATAAACATCTCCAGAGTAAGAATTTAAGTTGACATAGAAACTGTACACGTTTTCTCTAACTCGTGTAACAATTAATTTTTTTCGTATTCCTCCATCATATATGTAAACATCGGGAATACTTTGCAACTCTAAAAGACTTTCCACATTAATTTTAACAGTATTTTTTGATTGGTCATATTCACTCGGATACATTAAAAAGTAATTTTCAGCAAAACTTATTATAGACATAATCAATAATAAGAGCAGCAATAATTCTCTTATGATTTTTTTCAAGTCGATATTCCTCCCCATAACTATAAACGATTACCTCATTCTCATCAGATTCAAATCCTATATCTTTTCTTGAGACATCGTTTACAATAATCATATCTAATTTTTTTTCTTTTAACTTTTTTTTGGCGTACTCTTCATGGTTTTGGGTTTCTGCAGCAAAACCTATTAAAATTTGATTTTCTCTTTTTTTTTCTCCTAATTCTTTTAAGATATCGGGATTTTTTTCTAGTTCAAGAACTAGAACGTCATCTTTTTTGAGTTTTTGAGCAGAGAAATTTTTAATTCTAAAATCACCCACTGCTGCGCTCATAATAATTATATCACTATTTTCTGAGTAAGTTACCATTACTTTTTCCATGTCGATAGCACTTTCAACGGGGATGAAATTTTTTACCAATGAAGGAGCTGTTAAATTTGTAGGACCAGAAACGAGGGTAACGTCTGCGCCCCTACAAGCAAATTCCCTTGCTAGTTCATATCCCATCTTTCCACTAGATCTATTAGTAATGTACCTCACTGGGTCTATTTTTTCAACAGTAGGTCCAGCACTAATTAATACCTTCTTATTTAGAAAATCCTTTTTACAAAGCAAATATTCAGCATATTCTAAAATTCTGTCATTATCAGGATAACGACCTTTTCCAATTTCTCCATCTGCAAGATGTCCGACTTCAGGTTCAATAATGGTCCATCCATCGGCTTCTAAGATTTTTAAATTTCTTTGTAAGGCTTTATTTTCATACATTCTTACGTTCATTGTAGGAACAATAAGTTTACTTTCTTTTGCAAAAGCTATAGCAGTAGAAGTAAGTAAATCGTTACTTATTCCACATGAAATTTTTGCAATGATATTCGCTGTTGCCGGGGCAACAATAAAAAGATCTGCCCAGTTAGAAAGCTCTGTATGAGGTATCCATCCTCCTTTCACATCGAAGGAAGAATAATATACATCGCAATTACCTACAGCAGAAAAAATTTGATCTGATACCCAATTTTTGGCATTCTTGGTCATAATAACCTTCAAGTTGAGGTTCATTTTTCTCAATTTTGAAACCAAATCCACAGCTTTATAAATAGCGATTCCACTTGATACACCAATAAGAATGTTTTTGTTTTCTAGATAGGGATATTTCATGTAACTTCCCTCTTTCGATTATTTATTTAGTTTGGTAATGTTATTAGAAAAATTTAAAGTTCTTTTTAATCTTTTGATAGTTTCTTCTTTTCCCAGCACTTCTATTGATTCATACAAACCAGGAGTAACAAGTTTTCCTAAAACTGCACCTCTTATTGATTGAAAAACATTTTTTTTACTTGTTATATTTAAAGAAGCTATTTCTTTCAAAACATATTCAATATTTTTTATTTCAAATACGTCTAATTTCTCCAACTTGTTAATACTTATTTTAATAACTTCTTCAAACCAGGGTTTACTCATGTATTTGTTTACAAATTCTTCTTCATATTCAAAATCGTTCTTGAAAAAGTTCAGGGAAAATTCGTATAATTCTTTTAAAGTTCTAACCTTTGGCCTTGATATCTCGATAACTTTTCTTATATATACATCATCGGAGTTTATATCAATTTTACAATAATTGCACCAATCTACAAAATTTTGATAAACTTCATCTATATGATTGTTACGCAGATGAACCTCATTGGTCCATAAAAGTTTATTGTAATCAAATACAGTTGGATTTTTCGATACATTTTTTATATCAAACTCTTTAAACTTTTCTTTAAAATCGAAAATTTGTTCATTAGCATTCCATCCCAATAAGCTCAAATAATTTAACAATGCCTTAGGTAAATATCCTTCTTTTCTAAAGTAGGATATAGAAACTTCTCCATGCCTTTTAGAAAGGGGAGTTCTATCTTCGCCCACAATTAGAGGTAAATGAGCAAATTCTGGCAAGTTGAACGATAAAGCATTATAGAGCAAAACTTGTTTTGGGGTATTTGGAATATGATCCTCTCCTCTAATTACATGACTTATTTTCATAAGATAATCGTCTATAACTACACAAAAATTATATACTGGAATCCTGTTTGATCTTAAAATAACAAAATCTTCTATATAGTTGGTATTGAATTCAATTAATCCTCTAATTAAATCGTTGAAAGATATCACTTCATCTTTTTTGACCTTAAATTTAATAACTATTGAAGAATCAGCATTACGCTCAAGTTTATATTTGTTTGGTAAAGGATTACCCTCAAAAACTATTTCTTCACCTTCATAAACACAGTAATAGGCTTTGCCGTCATTTAACAACTGTTCAATGTATTTTTGATAAATGTCTAGTCTTTCACTTTGTCTGTATGGTCCATATTCTCCATTTTTATCTACACCTTCATCGTAGTCTAAACCAGCCCATTTAAGTTCTTCTAATATTGCATTTTCATACTCTCTTTTCGATCTTTCTAGATCAGTGTCTTCAATTCTGATAATGAATTTACCGTCGTGTTTTTTTGCAAAGTACCAGTTGAATAAAGCAGTTCGAAGTCCACCTACATGTAAATTTCCTGTTGGACTGGGAGCAAATCTTACTCTTACCAATTTTTTTTCACTCCTTGTTCTATTTCTTTTAAAACAGCTTCCATTTCATCTACAGAATAAACTTGTCTTAATTCTACCAATTTTCTATTATCCAAATATTTTTCTTCAATTAAAACTTTTGTTATATTATCAGTCCAACCACTACTCTTTCTAAATAAAATAACGGGTTTCTTATATGAATACGCCCCTAAAATTTCTATAGCAGTTCCTATTTCTCCGCCAATACTAACCACTGCATCAACATTTTTTAACATTATAAAAGAGCGCATATTAAAATCTAATCCAGTTTTAATGGGAAGAGTTAGATATTCATTTCCTTCTTCTCCCCAAGGTAAAAATCCTACAACCAACCCACCATTATTTTTTGCTGCTTTTGAAACAAGATACATAACACCATCTCTTCCACCATTTAGTAGAACCCAATTATTTTTTGCAATGCATTTGCCGATATCTAAGCAGATGGGAGTTAAAGATTTTATAGGTTCTTTATAAATGTCACCAGAATATCCAATAACTCCTACGTTCAAAATCTTCACCATCCTAAATAATTTGCCTTGACATTTTCATCTTGTAAGACAATTTTCGGGGAACCACAAGCAATTATTGTTCCTTTATGAATGACATATAGTTCGTCCACAACTTGTACTATTTCATCAATGCTATGATCAGTTACTATTATTGAAATTCCTGTTTCAGCTAGTTTTCTTATGATCTTTTGGATATCTTTAACAGTTATGGGGTCTATTCCTACAAATGGTTCATCCAAAAGAATGACTTTTGGGTTTGTTATTAGGGTTCTAGCAAATTCTAACTTTCTCTTTTCCCCACCAGACAATGAGTAAGCATACTGATTCTCTAAGTTATCTAATCCAAAGTCCTTGATTATTGAGGATATCTTTCGATCAGAATCTTCTATCTTCAGTAAATTAGCAATCATTTGAAGATTATCTATAACTGTTAAGTTTCTAAAAACAGAGGGTTCTTGTGGCAAATACGCTAAACCACTAAGAGCCCTTTTATGGATTGGTAAATGAGATATATTCAAACCATCAAGATAGATTTCACCTGAATTAGGTACCACTAGCCCCAGTATGACCTTGAAAAGGGTACTTTTTCCAGCACCATTGGGACCTAATAAGCCTGTTACAACTCCTTTTTTAGATTGGAAATCGACGTCTTTGAGTACTGTTTTTTTCCCATATTTTTTATTTATATTTTTACAATCAATTATTACATTTCTCATATATAAGAAATTATTTGACGTTTATATAACTGATAATTACATCCGTTAAGTCTAATGAATCTTTTACATAAATAACCGCACTTTGATAGAATATAAAATCATAATCATTTGCTTCTGCGTATTGTGCTATTTTTTTGACTACTTCCTCAACAAGAGAATCTATTTTAGTTTGGTATTCTTCCTGAAGGGATTGTTGATATTGGTTATATGTTGTTTGTAATTTTAAAAGATATTGTTGAAGTTCTTCATCTGTAGCGCCAGATTCTTGTAATTGCATAAATTGATTTTCCATTTCATATATCTTGTTTTGATAATATTGGAAATCAATTTGGTAAGATGATTGTAAATCATACCATTTGTAATAATTTTTAATGGTTTTATCAAAGTTCACATATCCGATTTTCAGATTAGTGGTTCCTTGAGAGAATCCCAAAAGAGCGAACAACAGAATAGCTCCTAACACTACCATTTTTTTTACATTTTTAATCATAAAACACCTCCACGTATTTTAAAATTTAATTAACCTCTTTTTTTAAAAAATCCCTTTGTTTTTTTACTTCAAAAAGAATTATTCCTGCGCTTACAGAAACATTTAAAGAATCAACATTATTTGACATAGGTATAGTTATCAATTGATCACAATGTTTTTTAACGGTTTTTCTTATACCACTCCCCTCATTGCCATATACTAGACATACATTTCCGCTAAAATCAACCTCATAGTATGGAATGCCAACTGAATCAGTACCATATACCCAAACATTCATTTTTTTTAATTGTTCTATTGTATTAGATAAATTGGTTACTTGTATAATGGGTATTTTAAATACCAAACCTGACGAAACCTTTACAACAATGGGAGTTACTTCAACTGTCTTGCCTTTGGGAATGATTACCGCATCTACTCCAGCTGCAGCAGATGATCTAATTATTGCTCCAAAATTATGAGGGTCATGAATTTGGTCTAACATCACTAAGAACAAATTTTCTTTGTTATCCAGAATTTCTATGGATTGGTAATTAAATTCTTTACCTATATCAACTACAACACCTTGGTGTTTATTTGTCAATGCCATTTTTGCAAGTATTTCATTGTTAACGAAACTGTAGGGGAAATTAGCCCTTTCGGCGAGGTAAACAAATTCGCTTAGATTTCCTTTTTCGACTTTTGAATCACTAAAAAAAATGTGTGTGATTTTATAACCAGATTCAACAATTTCTTTTAATATGTTTCGTCCGTAGACATACAATTGTCAATCACTCCTAACAATTCCTTTATTCTTTTATAGTTTTTTGTCAAGAATAAATATCCAATAACCGCTTCAAAACCTGTAGATTTTCTATATTCATAATCATTTCCTCTTTTTTTTGCACCATTAGAATTAACAGCCCTTTTATAATACTGTTTTTCAGTATCATTGAATTCTTCATAAATTAGGTCAATAAACTTTGAATGTGCTGTTGCACTTAAAAATTTTTTTGAGTTTTCGTAGACAATTCGAGTTTTAATTCTTCCATCACCTAATAATTTAGTTTTATATATAAGTGCGATAACTGCATCTCCAATATAAGCAAAATTATCAATAGGAATTTCTCTCAAATCAGCTAGCTGAAAATTAAATATTTCTTCAAATTCATTCATTACTTATAATCTCCTTTTTATATAAATCCAAAATACTTTCAACACAGGCTTCAATAGAAAAATGATTTTGAACAAAACTCTTAGCTTTTTTCGCTAAATTTTCATATAAAATATTATCTCTCAACAATCTTAGAATTTCATTAACAAAATCATCTTCATTTAATTCTTCAATCATTATTCCTCCAGCATCTTCTTGGGATAGAATATCATACACTCCTAGTTTACCTAAAGCAACAACAGGTTTTCCTGCACTCATCGCTTCTAAAATTACTAATCCTTGAGTTTCTGTATAAGAAGCGAATATAAAAATATCAGATTGTTTGTAAGCATCAATGACCCTTTCTCTAGGTTGAGCATCAGTAAAAATTACATTTTCTTTTATTTTTAACTCTTCAGCTAAAAGTTCTAAATTTTCTTTTTCAGGGCCTCCACCAATTATCACAAATTTTACATTTTTTTCTTCTAGCAAGACTTTTGAGAACACTCTAATTAAAAAATCAATATTTTTTTCTTTACCCAATCTACCCACAAACAAAAGGATTCTATCTCCTTCTTTTATCGATGGGTATTCCTTTCTTAAATCCCAAGTTATTGGTTTATCAAAAGAACTTATATCTATCCCTGTTGGGATCACTTCTATATGATAAGATGGAACCCCATATTCTATGAGGGTATTTTTAATGTTGTTTGTTGGAGCAATCACCCTGTCTAATTTCAAACACCAATTTTTAATGAGTTTTTGAGTCAATTCAACAGGAGGCCTCATTATCGGAGGTAAATAATGTAAGTAATATTCATACATAGTATGATGGGTTCCTATATGTTTTAGTTTAAGTGATTTCGAAACAGACATGGCCAATATCCCCATAGAAAATGGATCATGAGAATGAACTATATCAAGGTTTAAATCTTTAATTTTAAACATTTTCCACGAAAAAGGAATAGCTACTCTTTGCTCCTTTTCAAAGGGGAATTTTACTGCTGGGAATTCAAATACATTTTTTTCTTGTCTTGAATATTTAATATCATATTTTGGTACAAAAAGAAAAACATTATGCCCTAGTCTTTCCATTTCATCTTTGTATAATTTTAACGCAGTAGCAACCCCATTTTTTTGAGGTATATATGTATCAGAAAACATTCCAATATTCATTTTATTTATAGCGTAGAATTTTCAAAAAAATTGAAAAAACGCCGTCCCTCCAATGTGTTAAATTTGAGATTAATTTTCATATTGAAATATAACAAAAAAATATAACGATACCTTTTCATAACTTTTGAGAATTGTTTATTTTAGAATATACTTCTAAGTTCACAAAACAATTATAACAAAAAATTACGTTTAATAGTTAATACTAGTTCTTCAATAAGATGATATAATAAAAAAGATAAAATCAGTTATTTATTTTTAACAAAAGAAAGGAGAATAGGTGATTTCCTTTTATTATTTCGAAAAAGGGAAGAATGTATGCCGATTATTATGCGAATAAAAGAATTACCTAAAGAGGTAATAATGAAGATTGCGGCTGGTGAGGTAGTTTCAGGCCCTAACTCTGTAGTTAAGGAACTTTTGGAAAATTCATTGGATGCTGAAGCCGATGATATAACAGTTGAAATAGTTGATGGAGGAAAAGCTTTGATACGAGTTGAAGATAATGGTTGTGGCATGACTGCCGAAGAAATGAAAATCGCTATAATGCCTCATACAACTAGTAAAATCTCATCAATCGATGATTTATATTCTCTAAGTAGTTTTGGCTTTCGAGGTGAAGCACTTGCCTCAATTGCAAGGGTGTCTAAGATAAAAATGATATCAAGAACTTTTGAAAATGAATTAGGCACGCAGTTAGAGATGTTTGGTGGTGAGATAGTTGACGAAAAAAAAGTGAATGCAAAAGTAGGAACAATTATTGAAGTTGAGGATCTATTCTATAATATCCCTGCTCGTAGAAAGTTCTTAAAAAGTGAATCGGTTGAAGGCAGATATGTAACTGAAATTGTTGAAAAATTTGCCCTTTCAAACTTTATCAATCTTGTTTATGTTCGAGATAAAAGAGAAATCTACCACTTTACTAAAGATATGGATTTAATTACTAAATGTCTGAAAATTTATCCTGAACTCAAAGTCCAAGACCTACTTGAAATTGAATACAATGATTCTTCGATAAAAATTTGGGGTGTAGTTTCTAACCCCAGAATATCAAGAAATAATAGAACAGCCCAAACTTTTTTTGTTAACAAAAGATATGTAAAAGCAGCTTCACTTTTTTCAATTTTGGAAAAAGGTTATGGCGAAATGTTGGAAAAAGGGAAGCATCCTTATGCTGTTATTTTTATTGAGCTCCCACCTGATATGGTAGATGTAAATATTCATCCTCAAAAGTTAGAGGTGAAATTCAGAGATGAACAAAAAATTGTTATGTTGCTAAAAAATGTTATAAGAGAATCTCTTTTGAAAAAAGCTAAATTTACTATAGAATTTGTAAGTACTAAATCAAGTAATGATTTAATACAACGAAAAGAAGACTTCCAAAAGCCTAATTCAATTCAGGATTTGTACACCAAAAATTCAACAACAAGTATATTTGACGATCAAGGCTTTGAAGAAAGTGTGGTTTCATTTAATAAAAAGATAAAAGATGCTCAACTTTCCTCGGATACTGATAGAAACAATCTTAAACACGAAAGGTTTAAAGGTAAACCTACAGATAAATATCAAAACAATTATGAAAAAGATAAAAATATGTATTTCGATTTTGATAGTGTTAAAAATAATTTAGAACAATTCAAGGGAAGTTTAGATTTTGATTCCAATAATCTGGTCAGAATTGTGGGAACAGTTGCAAATAGGTATATTATTGTTGAAACCTCAGAAAGTATTTTAATTGTAGACTTTCATGCGGCACATGAGAGATATATTTTTGAAAGGTTAAAAAAACAAATACTTGAAAAAGGAGCTTTAAGTTCAAATCTTCTTATTACCCCTTTTAAAGTTAAATTAGATGAGATACGAAAAAATTTAATTATAGAAAACAAAGATTATTTAGAGAAACTCGGAATAATTATAGAAGAGATTGAAAATGAAGTATTTGTTAAGGGACTGCCTTTTGGTATAAATATCCACGATATAGAAACTATTATTTGGGATATTGCTGATGAGTTAAGAGTCGTTGATTTCGAAGGTTTAGAAAAAATCTTTGATAAAAACTTAGCTACCATAGCTTGTCGTTGTGCAGTTAAAACTGGCGACAATCCTATTGGATTAGAAATGCTTTTAAATAGCATCTTTGAAAACAGATTATTAACTTGTCCTCATGGAAGGCCAATATTGATTCACTTAAGTTTCAAAGAATTGGATAAATACTTTGGAAGACTATAAAATACATTCCATTTACAAAAAAATAAATTAAAAGGCATCCTTTGCAAGGATGCCTTTTAATTTAGATTCGTTAGTCCAAATATTTTAATCTTTGTTCTGAAGGATAATCTTCAATAATTCCCAAATATTTAATATATTCTGCCAAAACTATAGCGTCTGTAAATCCTGTATCATAACCGGGCTTGCCGATGAGCATTGTATAGCCATCGCCACCAGCAGCAACATAATTATTGGTTACTACTTTATAAGTTTTGTTTAGATCTAAAGGCTCTCCATTTACTTTAACATCAACAGGTTTACCATCTTTTATTTCTGCAGTTAAGCCACCAACATGAAGCTTAGCACCTTGACCATCAGGAATCGTTGCAGCATATTCTAGGACTTCAATTAAATCTTTTCCTGTCAATTCTAGTACATATACAGTATTTCCAAATGGTAGTACAGTCAATACATCTCTGTAAGTGATTTCTCCTGCATCTATGGAACTTCTAATACCTCCACCATTTACTAAAGCCACGTCTGCTCCAGTTTTCCATATCATGGAATCCGCTATTAAATTACTTAAATTTGTAGCATGACTCCTTACATGTGCTCTTTCTCCATCGAGAAGAACCCTAGTTTCCCCAACTACTTCATTAAGTGCAGCTGATCCTAACTGATAGAACATATCAGAAAACATCTTTATGAAAGGATCTTCAGGAATATCTGTGGTTATAGGTATCAGTCCACTTCGCCAGTCCACAACATGACCGCCGTCTACCCATAGGTCTATTCTACCTAAATATTTCCCATGTTCTCCTGCCTGAGCTATAATAACGTCGTTTATTACGACAGACTTATCTAAAACGGAATGTGTGTGACCATCTATTATAACATCTATTCCACTAAAGGATTCGGCAAGTTCATTAGTTGTTGTAAATTTAACAGGAAGGACGGGTTCTGGATTTTCATCATCATAATAACCTAAATGACACAAAACAATAACCACATCTGACTTTTTTTGGACAATGGGTAAATATTTCTCTAAAGTTTCTTTTGCGTTTGAGATGGTATTATTGCCCAAATAAATTGGTTCTAAGACCAAGGTCTGTTCTGTTGCAAGTCCTATAATTCCAACTTTTACATCACCACATTTTTTAATAATGTAGGGCTCAAAGATAGGACCTCCATGTAAATCGTTAACAAAATTAGCAGCTACAAAAGGAAACTGAGCAATTTTGCTTTGTAATTCAAGGGTCTCAAAGGGTTTATCGAATTCGTGATTTCCGAGCGTCATTGCATCTAAGCCCATATAACTTAAAATCATAAAATCTGGTAATGCATCCATTTGATCTGATTCCGGAACACCTGTATTCACGTCACCTGCGTGTACAAAAAGTACATAACCACCTTCTTTTTCCACTTCTTCTTTTGTTTGGTTAATAACTGTAGCAATTCTTGCAAATCCACCACCATCATCTGTTCCCCATACATGACCATGAGTGTCATTTAAATGAAAGATGACTAGATGAGTTGGTTTTGCAAAAATCGATAAAACTACCAATAAAATAAGAATAACGCTAGTAAATTTTTTCACCTTGACCCCTCCTTTAGATTTTTAAAACTTTTTGAAAATTAAATCACCTACGTTTACTCCTAAAATATCAGAAATTACTTGACAATTAGTTACCAACGAAAAATACATAGGTTTATCTAAATTTACTGAAGCTAAACTTTCATAGTTTGCTTGTCCCTTTACTATTATTATATCAGCATTTTCAAAAATATTTTTAAATGTAGGTGTTGTTTCAGCCCATATAGTACCTAAATATTTTGAGCCACTTTCAAATGGTATAGATACCTCTTTTAGGAAGATCTCTTCGGCGTCTTTTATAGTAGCACACTTATAAACAGGTTTAGATTTTACAGCAGAATGAACTATTAACTTTGGATAAATTTCTTTTAAAATTTTAATAAAGAGTTTATCAAAAAAAATTTCTCCTGCATAGTTGTGAATAAATAACAAAGACTCAGCTTCTTCTAAGTCTTTTCTTAAAAGATCTATATCATTGATGGTCAACGTTTTATTTCTAAAAAAACTGTTAATTTCTATTTCCAATTCTCCAAATGAGTTTTCTGAAGTATGACTAAAAAGTTCTCCCATTACACATAATTTAAAGGCCGAATTTAATGCATCTTCACTGGATATACAAAAGTCGATTAAGTCATCATAAATTTCCATAAAATGTTGATTGGCATTAGTTTTGTCTACATAAAAATAATCAATATCAGGAAAAATTTCAAAAAAAGCGTCAAAAAATATTTTGGACAAATAAGACAAATCCTGATCAGGATTGATTTGCGTTAAAACTTTTTGAATTAAGGTCTTATAATCATTAAAAATTTGCGTAGATGAAGGATGATTATTGGCTATAACTTTAGGTGTTAATTCTGAAGCGTAATTCAGTATACAATTTATACATCTATAGTTTACTTTCACATATTTCACTCCTTGAAAAACTATTTCTGAATAGTTGTTTATTTATATTAGTCAAATTAATTTTATCATCTTAAAATTAAGTATGTATTTTATTTTTTAGAGTTATGTTAATAAATACTTGACAAAATTTGTTACCTCATTTTATTGACATCACAACAATAAATCATTATAATATTATTCGACTAAATTTAGCAAATTAGGTTTTGGGTACAAAATTGGGTATAATATTATTATAAAATTTGATCGAAAATTATTAAACAAAAACACTAATCTTTGGAAGTTGGAGGTGTAAAAATGAAAAGGACATATCAACCATCGAAAATTAAACGTAAGAGGACGCACGGATTTTTAGCAAGACAGAGTACTCCCGGAGGTAGGAAAGTTATTAAAAGAAGAAGAGCTAAAGGAAGAAAGCGATTAACAGTTTAGCTTTTAACAGTATGAGTGATCAGAAACTTAGAAAAAAAGAAAGACTTAAGTATAGTCGGAATTTTAAAAGAGCTTTTGAGAAAGGTAAACGAGTAATTAGTTCTTATTTTGTTATCATTTATGTTGAAAATGATTTAGAATATAATAGAATATCTACTGTAGTTAAGAAAGATTTTGGAAAGGCTATTCAGAGAAACAAAGTTAAAAGATATATTAGAGAAATATATAGAACTAACAAGAAAGATTTTCCTCTAGGTTACGACTTTGTGTTTATACCGCGAAAGTCTTTGTCAGATAACTTCGATAAAATTAGTTATTCTGAAATAGAAGAAGTGATTTTAAGTATGGTAAAAAGGATGACAAAAGAATGAAAAAAATAGTTCTTAAGTTGATCGAGTTTTATCAGAAGTATATTTCTCCAGCCACTCCTCCTCGGTGCAGATATATTCCTACTTGCTCTGCTTATACATATGAAGCAGTAGAGAATTTTGGTGTTTTTAAAGGATTATATTTAGGATTAAAACGCATTTTGAGATGTAATCCTTTCCATAAAGGAGGATTTGATCCGGTTCCCTCGACTTTTAGTTTTTTTTCTCACAAGAACAAGGAGAAAAGTAGAAAATGCCTTGATCTATAATTATTGATTTTTTTATTTTAAGTATGAAGGAGTGTGTGACTTGAAGAAAAGAAACATCCTACTAGTTCTTTGTTTAACAACTTTAGCAATTTTGTCTTTTTCAATACCTGAGATACAGGTTTCAGAAAGTTCTCTTCACGATACTTTACAGATCGAAATGAAACTATACAAATTGGTACTTGATAAAGAAGGTCATATTATAAGTTTCGAACTTTATGACAATAAAACCAAGAAGTATAACTTAGTCTACGAATATATGGGAGACAGTTTTGACATCTTAGACTTAACCTCCCTGGAAGAAATATTACCAATTAGTTACTCATATTTTGTTCCAAAAGATCAAAGTTACATAGAGATAAAGTATGTTTTTCATGATCAAGGAGAAAAGATTTATAAGTTTTTTAATGATCCAAATTTTCATTTTGATGTTGAGTTTAATAATTTAGTAGGTTATGTTACTTTACCAACAATATCTTATAGTTCAGGAATTCGATATAAAGATAAAGATTTTGTTTCTTATATAAATAAATCACTTTTAACAGGAGTTAAATTAGATGCAACATTAGCCTTTCATGCCCCGTCAAAAATAGAAGTGTACGATAACAAATACTTGTTTAAAATAGATCGAGAAAGCTGTACGCTCGTTTCTTATTTAGGTCCTACAAAAAAATTATTTATGAAGGAAACATTTTCGGGGATCGATGAAAATGGTAATGTATATTCGAGTATAATTTCATTAATGAAGGACCTAGGAAAATTTGGGTTTTTTTCTAACATTTTTTATGGATTAGTGTACTTTTTCTGGTGGTTATTTAAGGTAACTGGAAATTTTGGTTGGGCAATAATTCTTTTCACCTTAATAGTAAATGCAATCTTGTTTCCTATTTATGGAAAACAAAAGAAATCGGCAATTGAGATGAAACAGTTACAGCCGGAATTGGATAAAATTAAGAAGAAATACAAAAATCCACAAAAACAGCAAGAAGAAATGATGAAATTATATGAGGAGAAAGGTATAAATCCTGCGAGTGGATGTTTAATATCTTTAATACCTTTACCAATTATGATCATGCTATGGCAAGTTATTTATTATTTTGAAGGAAGTTATGCGTATAACCCAAGATTCTTCTTCTGGACAGATCTCTCTATTGGAGGGTTTAAAGCGAACTTTCCACTTTTGCTAATAGCTATTATTGCATCTATTATTAATGCAATGTTAATGTCCCAAGATTCAAAAACAGCTTGGACTTCTGTTGTCATGTCTGTAATTTTTCCTTTTATTTTGATAGGTTTGCCTGTTGGAGTTTTCATTTATTATGCAATGAATAATATTATACAAACAGTCTTAACTTATGTTTACAACAAAATTTATAACGTTAAAGGGATCACGGTTCGTCAACTTTTTGGTTTGGGGCCTAAGCCTGTCAGGAGGTGAATATCGAAGTGCTAAAAATAGAGCAAAAAAAAGTTTTTGAAGGAACCGATTTAGAATCTACCTTAGAAAAGGTTAGAGAAGAGTTTAAAGCGCAAAGTAATGAAGAAATATCTTATAGGGTTATTCAAGAACCCTCAAAAGGTTTTCTTGGTATAGGGAAAAAACCTTTGATTATCGAAGCTTATCCTAATGAAAAGTACTTAATAAACCGAGTAAATGAATTCTTGAATACTATTCTCTCATATTTTGAAGAAGAAGTGGATATTAAAATTAAAAGTCATAACAAAACGATAACGATTTATTTAGAAGGTGAAAATTTAGGTAAGATTATTGGGAAACAGGGAAGAAACCTTGGCGCACTTCAACATCTCATTATGATTTACGTCAATAGGATGACAGACACCAAATTTGAAGTGAGATTAGATGTTGGTGAATATCGAAAAAAAAGAAAGAAAAACCTAGAATTAATTGCCGATCAGGCTGCTAAAAGAGCTATTACAACAAATAGTAAAGTTGAATTATCTCCTATGTTTGCTTTTGAGCGCAAAACTATTCATGAATACATTAAAAACAATTATCCTAAATTGGTGAGTGTATCAGTAGGATTGGAACCTTACAGAAAAGTTGTTATATATCCTTCAAGAAATGGAAAACGTAGATAACTTTTGTGTTGATTTATGTTAATAATAAGAACACTTGGGGAGGAAGTAAAGTGAGAACAATTTACCAGTATCAGGAACAGACTCTCTCGATTATCACGAAAGAAAAATCACCGGATTTAGGAATACTTGGTGGAATAGAGGTAGAGCATGTAATTGACGAGGTTCGAGATAACACGAGGATTGTGACTCAGGTTGGGGGACCTGGTGGTAAACTTGCTCTTTATTTAAACGATTTTTTCCATTTAAAACCGATAATTTTTGATTTTATCAGCATTGATGAGTACATTGATTTAATAATGAAAACATTCCAAATGAAGAAGATACAAATTGTTTGGTTAGAAAAGATTTTAGGTAATAAAAGAAAAGTCAGAAACTTAATAGAAAATAAGGAGTACGTAGATGAGAGAGAATCCGAAGTAAAAATCGAGCCTGAATTTTTGCTACAATTTCTACATAATTTAAAAAATGTATTTGTTTGCTATGAAAACTGGAACCAAAAATTTTTTGATTTTATAAATTCTGAAAATAGAAAGGTTTTTGTACATCTTGATAAACAAAAAATAAATGAAAATACTTCAACCTTACATTGTGATTATCTTTTTTTAATAGCAGAACATGCCACAAATTTTAAAGATCTAACCGTGTTGTTGAAAAATTTTAAAACATCCAACAATATTATTATTACCCATGATGCTATTTTGTTTCAAGATAAGGTTCAAGAAGTACGAGTGATGCAAAAGAAATATTTTGAAGAAGCTGTTTCCGCATTTGAAGCTGCTTTTATAAGTTGTCTAACAAGAGAGGCCACGCTAAAAACAGCACAAGAGAGCGCCTTTAGTTTGTACAATCATGTACTTGAAAATGGTTCTATTCCTACAGAAAAAATATGAAATAAGATGTAAAATTATATAAATGAAAATACAGCGATGGTGCCACCATCGCTGTATTTTTTAATTTTACTAATTAGAAGAAATTAGATGGATTGGTAGTTCCCTCCTGTTATTAGGAGATATAGTAAAATGGCTTATCTTAAGAACTGCTTATGCAAAGTTTTTAAATCTCACTTCGATTTTCTAACTGTCAAATTCATGAGGACACATAATTCTTTAAAATTATTTTGAATTTTAATGTTAAATGATGTAGAATTTATTAATAAAATAATCAGATATAATTCTAAAATTTTAGAAAGTGAAAAGTTTCACGATATTATTATTTCGACACTTTTCTGTTTCATAGGACTAGTAAAAGATAAAGAGTATAAAGGGGAGCACTTATTATGAGGAAATATGAATATTTGGGTTTGGTTGTATTTTTATTAGTCTTATTATTTTTATGTGTTCCTAATATAATACTGTCAAATGCTCTGAGTAATCTAAAATCTCAAGTCAAATCTTCAACTGAGATAAAAGTAACATGGAAAGATGATTCAGACAACGAAACAGGATTCAAGATAGAGAGAAAAACAGACTCAACCGATTGGAGTGAGATTAAAACAGTGGAAACTAATGTAACGGAGTACACAGACACAGACTTAGCTCCAAATACTAAATATTATTACAGAGTAAAAGCGTACAACAAAGTAGGAGAGTCGGGATATTCAAATATCGTCAAAGCTGTTCCTCTTTCGGCTAAATGGAAAGGTGATTGGGTTGACTCAAGTCCAGTGATAGGAAGTGACGGTACTATATATGTCGGATCAGGTAAGTATCTCTATGCACTACAGGGAAGCAGTAACGGATTAGCATATGCTCCCTGGCCAAAATTTAGGAAAAATAACAGAAATACAGGAAATTTCGTTGATGTTGAATAACATTATATTGTATACAGACATTTTTTAAGCTTATTCGTTTTTCTGTTCCTTATGATATAGGTAATGATATAAGTAATTTTCATTGATTTAAAAAAACTGCTTCTCTTTTTGATATTGGGTGGAAAAGATAATCGATATATACAACCAACGTTATTTCAGAGTATACGGCTATACTTTTAGCATACGAAGAATATAAAGATACAAATAAATCAGGTGGATAATTTTGTTATCCACCTGAAATATTCTAGCTTTTTCTCCCAGTGAAAGGAGACTTATTTACTTGTTTGTTGTTTACAATCTACTTTGTTAAAAGCAGTTCGTAAAATAAGTACTTATACTTATATTCCTGGTAGCCCCACAGGGAATCGAACCCTGACTCTTGGACTGAGAATCCAATGGACTAACCGTTATCCTATGGGGCCCACATTAACAACGGAGTTTTTAAAGAGTTATACTCTTATCGACTAATCCTGTTAACAACCTTTTCATATAATTATAAAAAGATTAATACTCATTAAGGATATTTTCAATCATTTTTCTTCTTACAGGATGCTTTAGCTTTCTGATAGATTTTGATTCAATCTGCCTTATTCTTTCTCTTGTGACATTAAAATATTCTCCAACTTCTTCCAGCGTTTTTTGTTTACCATCGATGAATCCGAACCTCATCTTTAATACCATCGCTTCTTTAGTTGACAAAGTGTCAATAACTTCTTCAACTTTTTCTCGAATGATCATTTTTCGTCCTTCTTCGTGGGGAGTTGGAATGTCAGAATCCACAAAGTCTAATAATTCAGATTCACCCTCACTATCAACATCGTTAGATATCGGAGCATTTAAAGAGTATATGCTTTTGGAACTTATCAAAATTTCTTTCATCTTCTCTACAGGTTTGTCCATTAATTCAGCTAGAGTTTCTAAATCAGGGGCTTCACCATTTTCTTGGATATATTCATTAACAATGCGATTCATTTTATTAATAGTTTCAACTAAGTGCACAGGAATCCTTACAGTTCTTCCTTGATCTGCAATAGCACGAGTAATAGCCTGTCTTATCCACCAATATGCGTATGTAGAGAATTTATAACCTTTTCTCCAATCGAATTTTTCGACGGCTTTCATTAAACCAATATTTCCTTCTTGTATTAAATCTAAGAAGCTTAATCCTCTACCTGTATACCTTTTGGCAATGCTTATCACGAGTCTTAAATTAGATTTTATCAGTTCATCTCGAGCTTTTTTATCACCTTTCTGTGCTCTCATTGCTAATTTTCTTTCTCTAGAAGGAGTCAAAAGTTTACTTTTACTTATTTCTTTTAAGTAGATTTTTATAGGATCTTGCATAGAAATGTTGTCACACATTTCTACTTCCAAATCAGAAAAACCTTCAAAAATATCATAGAGATCTTCATCAGTAAAGTCATCATAAATACTATCTAAATTGTCATCAGCATCATCTTCTTCATTATCTCGCGCCTCATAATCCATTTCAATACTTTTACAATACTTTTCTAATTCTTCACCATCTATTACAGAAATTTCAGCTTCTTTTAACTTATTGTAAAAATCAATGAGAAACTCAAGACTAAATTCATCATTATTATAAGTTGTTATAACTACTTCTATCTCTTCAAAGGTTATTGTGTTGTTATTTTTCCGGGCTTTGTTTTTGATCTTTTTCACAATATCGGTTTGTTCAGAATCTTTACTTTTTGAACTTTTTACGGTTAATGTTTGACTGCTCTTTCCTTCTCTATGTTTAGGCTCCGATACCCTTACTTTTTGGACTTCCGTGTTAATGTTAGAATCACAACCTTTTTTATCTTCCAACATTCAAGAATCACCTTCTACTATAAAAGATAAGAATTAACATTAATAGAAAACTAAATTAAAGTTTAAAAGTTAAACTTGTCTAATATGAAAAATTAATTTTATACATTGTGAGACTAAAATACAAACACAAAACTTAAGCAAGTAGCTCAGGCACCGCTTTTATTATACTATTTTAATATTAAAATCACATTAATATGTAATTAACAAACAAAAATTTAAAATTTTTTCACAAAGATTGCATTGTTAGAGTACCTTTTTGGTGTTATAATAAAAGCAGCACATATTAAAATTATTCTAGTTAAATTTTTCACAATTATTTTTTAAAAAAGTATACTAAAAAGGAGGTAATTTTGTGCCAACGTTTACGTTTAAGGGTGGGGTTCATCCTCCTCAAAGGAAAGATATCACTAGAGACAAAGAAATACAGAGTCTCCCGGTGCCTGATGTTGTTTATCTTTTCATGACTAATCATGTAGGGGCCCCAGCTAAACCTATAGTAAAAGTTGGAGATTTTGTGAAAACAGGTCAACTTATAGGCGAAGCTGCAAATGGAATATCTGCTAACGTTCATTCATCGGTTACAGGTGAAGTAGTTGGTATTGAATCTGTTATAAACGCTTCAACTGGTAGAAGAGATCAAGCTATTGTTGTGAAAAGAACTTCTGAGGATCAATGGGAATATTTAAGTCATGACAAGGATTTTAAAAAATTTTCTAAAGAAGAAATTATTCAAATAGTAAAAGATGGAGGCGTTGTAGGATTAGGCGGTGCAATGTTTCCAACTCATATAAAGATGATTGTTCCAAATAACAAAGTCGTCGATTATTTGATAATTAATGGTGCAGAGTGCGAACCTTACATTACTATAGATGATCGAATGATGAGAGAAAAAGCCGACGAAATCATAAAAGGTATAGAGATATTAGATTATGTACTAGATCCAAAGAAAATTTTTATTGGTATCGAAAACAACAAACCCGAAGCAATTGAAATTATTCGAAATAATGTAAGAAATAACGCAAAAATAAAATTAGTGCCTTTGCAAACGAAGTACCCCCAAGGAGCTGAAAAACAGTTAATAACAGCTATTACAAAGCGAGAAGTTCCTGAGGGAGGATTACCCATTGATGTTGGAACTTTGGTATTCAATGTGTCTACTATTTATGCTATTTATGATGCTGTAGTAAATGGTAAGCCCTTAGTTGAACGAGGGATTACCATAAGTGGCAGTGGGGTTAAGAGGCCCGGTAATTATTGGTTTAGAATTGGTACAACTGTTGCAGATCTTTTGAAATACGTGGGTATAGTTGAAGAAGACAAAATAGACAGAATTTTATATGGAGGTCCGATGATGGGGATTCCCATCTCAAGCATAGATTTACCTACCTTTAAAGGAAACAATGCTATAACAGTATTAACTAAAGAAGAAATATTAAAAAGACGTACTTATCCTTGCATAAGATGTGCATCGTGTGTTGAAGTTTGCCCAATGGGCTTACAACCATATTATCTTAAGAAGCTTTCAGATGCTAGAAGAAACGATCTGGCTGAAGAAAATGGAATATTAAGTTGTATAGAGTGTGGTGCATGTTCATACATATGCCCATCGAACATTGATTTATCTAGATCTTTTCAAACTACCAAAAAAGTGATTCAGGCAATTCAAAAAAGGAGGGGTTGATTTGAGACTTAGTACCGACGCTGCTCCCCATTTTAGAACAAATGATTCTACACGAAAAGTAATGTTAGATGTTTTAATTGCTTTAACTCCAGCTGTTATAGCATCAACTTGGATTTTTGGGTTAAGGGCTCTTTTCATTATGCTTTATTCAATGGTATTGGCAGAAGGTTTAGAATACATTACAGTAAGATTTATAAGAAAACAGAAAGATTTTAAGCCAGATTTTTCTGCCTCTGTCACTGGGTTACTTTTAGGCATGAATCTTACATTGGGAGTAAATTGGTGGCAAATTTTGATAGGAGTAATGGTCTCCATATTAATAGCTAAACATGCTTTTGGAGGATTAGGACAAAACTTTTTCAATCCTGCGCTGGTAGGGAGGGTTTTTTTAATGATTTCCTTTCCTACTGCTATGACGACTTGGTATCAACCATTTTATTATAGAAATCCAACTATAATGACCGCTGCTTCACCTTTAGGTATGTTATTAGATCAGGGTGTTGATCAAGTTTTAAAAAATTATAGTTATTGGGACATGTTTGTTGGTAAAATCCCCGGTTCCATTGGAGAAGTATGTACGCTAGCGCTGATTATAGGGTTCATCTATTTACTTATAAGAGATAGGGTTAAGGTTATGATTCCATTATCTTATATTGGGACCGTTGTAGTGTTTAGCTCTATTCTTTATTTAGTTGATCCTATAAAATTTGGTAATCCGTTATTTCATTTGTTGACAGGGGGATTAATATTGGGTGCGCTTTTCATGGCCACTGATATGGTCACCACACCTATGACAGCGAAGGGGGAATTTGTTTTTGGGCTTGGTGCAGGTGTTTTAACTGTTTTAATAAGGTTGTTTGGAGGTTATCCTGAAGGAGTTTCTTTTTCAATCCTTATAATGAATGCATTTGTTCCATTGATAGATGATTGGCTTAAACCTAAAATTTATGGCACTTCTAAAGGAGGTGCTAAGAAGTGAAACAACATTTAAAAACCGGTCTAATATTAGCAGTTTTTATGCTAGCTTCAGGTTTATTGGTATCCATCGTTTATAATTTAGTAAGTCCATATTTAGAAGAAGGAGATATAGCAAACACATTAAAAGCTATAGAAGAAGTTTTAAAAGATCCTACGTCCGGATCATTGATCATTTCAAATGTTCCAAAGGATAAAAAGACTCTTGATGAAGCTATTTGGAAAGAAAATCCAGATGGGATATTATATACAAGTTCAAAAGGTGCTAAAGTATATTCGCCATCCTACATGTTTAAAGAAGATGGTAAGGAAATATATGTTTTAACTGTTTCTGGTTTAGGATTTGGTGGAGAAGTTAAAAGTATTATTTCTTTAATCAAAGAAAGTAACGAGCTTAAATTAAACAAAATTGAGTTATTAGATTATTCTCAAGAAACACCAGGGCTTGGGTCAAAAATTGGTGAAGAAAATGTAAAAAGTAGATTCTTCAATATTCCACAAACAGGGCTAACTTCAGGAATTAGAGTCGATAAAGACGCGAGAGTTAACATACCAACAGAAGCATTAGACAGTTACAAAGAACAGGGTATTGTTAAAACAAGCGATGTTATGACAGGAGCTACAATCACTGCGAGGGCAGTTGCTGATTCAATAAATGCAGCTGTAGAATTTTTGAATCAAGAAGGGGTTCTTAAAGCGGAATTAAAAGAAGTTTTACCCGAACCAATAGAACCCCAAGAAGAAGTTGATTGGAATGTAATTTTACAGGCAATTATCAGGATTCTTATTGATAGTAAAACCGGAGAATATCTTGTTTCAAACATCCCAACGAATGTACGAGATCTAGAATCAAGCATTTGGAAAGAAAATCCTGATGGTGTATTGTACACTAGTTCAAAAGGTGCAAAAGTATATTCTCCTTCCTACAAATTTACCGAGGATAGCAAAGAAATATATATTCTAAATATTGCTGGTAGAGGATTTGGAGGAGAAGTTAAGAGTTTAGTTTCCTTTGTTAAGGAAAATGACGCACTCAAATTAAACAAAATTGAAGTTTTAGATTATTCTCAAGAAACACCAGGACTTGGGTCAAAAATTGGTGAAGAAAAAGTTAAGGAAAGGTTCTACTCGATTCCACTCCCCGGACTTATTTCTGGTATAAAGGTTGATAAAGATGCAGGAGTTTCGGTACCAGCAGAAGCATTAGACAGTTACAAAGAACAGGGTATTGTTAAAACAAGTGATGTTATGACAGGAGCTACAATCACTGCAAGGGCAGTTGCTGATTCAATAAATGCGGCTGTAGAATTTTTAAAACAAGAAGGGGTGATTTATTAATATGGCCGATATTAAAAATTTTACTAATGGCTTAATAAAGAACAACCCAACTTTTGTTCAAGTTTTAGGTATTTGTCCCACTTTAGCGACTACTACAAGTGCAAAAAATGCGTTAGGTATGGGATTAGCTACGCTATTTGCCTTGTTACTCTCAAACATAGTTATTTCTTTGATAAGAAAAATTGTTCCAGAAAATGTAAGAATTCCTATATATATTGTGGTTATAGCTTCCTTCGTTACGGTTATAGATTTGTTAATGCATGGTTTTCTTCCTGAATTATGGGAATCTCTAGGCATTTTCATACCCCTTATAGTTGTTAATTGTATTATTATGGGAAGAGCTGAAGCTTTTGCTTCAAAGAACGGAGTTGTAGATTCTATATTTGACGCACTTGGTAATGGTTTAGGGTTTACTGGAGCTCTTTTTTTAGTAGGTTCAGTGAGAGAGTTAATAGGAAACGGGAGTATATTGGGAATAAATGTTTGGGGAAATACTTTCAAAATACCTTTACTTATTTTAGCACCTGGGGCTTTTCTTACTTTAGGTATGTTACTTGCTATGTTTAACACAATAGGTAATGCAAAGAAAAACCAGAAAAAAAAGGCAGGTGCTAAGAAATGAATTTAGTTTTACTTTTTATTTCTGCTGCATTGATAAACAATGTTCTCTTATCTAGATTTTTGGGTGAATGTCCTTTTTTGGGAATATCAAAAAGCAAAGATTCAGCTATAGGAATGGGGTTAGCTGTAATATTTGTTATAACTCTTTCGGGAGCTATAACATGGTTTTTAAATGAGTTACTGGTGTTTTTAGGATTAGAATACTTACAAACCATCGTTTTTATTCTGATAATAGCTGTATTGGTACAGTTTGTTGAACTCTTCTTGAAAAAAACTAGTCCCTCACTTTACGAGGCATTAGGAATATATCTTCCTTTGATAACCACAAATTGTGCCATATTAGGTATGTCATTGTTAAATATAAGAGAAAATTATAATTTTATTGAAGCTTTAATCAATTCATTCGGTTCAGGATGCGGATTTGCACTTGCCTTGATAATATTTTCGGCAATAAGAGAAAAAATGCAGTTAAATGATGTTCCAAAGGCTTTTGAAGGGACAGCATTGGCTTTGGTAACTGTTGGATTGCTTTCTTTGGCTTTCATGGGTTTTTCTGGTTTAGTATAGTCTCTTTTTTGTTATAAAAGATGAGATGAAAGAGAAGGGAAGATTGATGTCAATCTTCCCTTTCTTTTTTATGTATATAAAACTCATCTATTATTTCTTTTATTTCTTTATACTCATGTGGGAAAAGTGGATTGTCAACTTCTGCTACGGCAGTAACAGTCACTTTTACAGTATCTTCTCTAACTTCAAAAGTTACATAATGTAATTTACCAAGTTCGTGTTTAATATGCCAGGGTAAAGGTTCCGCGCTATGATTCGTATTTAATTTAGCTCCTCCACCACCTGTTGTTATAAACATTATGTCATCCTTATAGTGCCTTTCATATGCATGGATATGACCATTTATAACCACATCAACTCCATATTTTTTGAACAAAGGCAACCAATATTTAGTGTTATAATGGCCTTCTGCAAGATTTTCGTTCATAGAGCCATATTCAGTTGCTGTAGTCCAAAAAGGATGATGAAATACAACAAAAATAAAGGTTTTGTCTTTGCTATTTTCCAAATCATTTTCAAGCCACTTGGTTTGTTCTTGGAATAAAGGTGTGTTTTCAAGGATGTTAGAGTCTAAAATTATGAAATGTGAGTTTCCATAATCAAATGAGTACCATCTCTTTGAATAATCTCCTCCACCTGTTGGTAAGTAGAAAGCTTTGTAGTAAAGTTCATTGTTTCGTTCGTGATTACCTAAAGCTGGATAATAAGGTATCTGAGAACTTAGAGGATACATTGATTCAAAAAATTTAGACCAACTTTTTTCGGAACTCCCTTCTTCAGTGTGATCACCAGGTTTAATGACAAATTCAAGGTTTAACATTTCTTGGGTATCTTCAATAATTCTGTTAACCACATAAGAGTGTAAATCATCATAAATTTGGGTATCTCCATAAGCGAGAAAATTAAACTTGTCAATTTCATTATCGTACGGTTTGGTTTTGAAACTTTTTTCTTCTGTTGCTAAGAAGTTGCTGTATGTATCCTCAACTTTTATACTGTAGTTATATACACTATCAGGAAATAACTCTTGAATGGAGATGTGATGATATTCCAAGGGAATCAAGTCATATGCATATGATACTTCGTCAGGATTACTTACAGGGGATACTTCAATTTTAACCCGAGCAGGGACATAAGTTCTGAAATTAATAGTTATACCATTTTCTGTTTTATTAGTTAAAAAAGGCTGGTAGAAAAAGTTGTTTTCCGGTACATCTAACAATATGTAATTGCAAGAGGAGACATTTATTGGTTCTGTTTTAAGATTTCCAAAATCTACTCTGATTTTGTAGTCTTCATCCGTTGGAATATAAAATGAAGCCATTTCATTTTCATCTACAACTTGAACAGATCTGATTTTTTTCACTTTATCTTCTAACACAACTCTTATCCCTTCAGAAGACTTTCCATTGCTTAACTTAACGTTCGTACTAACGGTTTGAAAGGCTATATCGTACATTTCATAATACTTTTTCTCTATGTCTGCACAACTTTTTTCAACCATTATAATTCTATTAAAGGTGATCTTATCATTTGGATTTAGTGTAAATTGGGAGACATTACTAGCCATTTTGTTACCTGGAATGATTCTGTCAAAAGATGGTTTATCAAGTGGAATATATCCAGCGCATCCATAATCTTGCTGCAATAAAAAGACATAATTATTTTCTAGTTTTGTAGAGCTAAAGAATGGGAAGGTCTCAGAATAATCAATTATTTCAGCGAATTGCATTTTTTTGGGTTCGTTAGTTTTATTTTCTACAATAGAAGTTATAACTAAATTACTGATTACCAATGTATATTTAGTAGAAACCTCGATCCCGTTATCGTAAGAAATAAAAGAAATAGAATTATCTGATATTTCTTGTATTTCATTCTTTAAAGTGGTTCCAGATATCATGAATTTATGGCTCGAAAAAAACGATTCGTCGTAGCTAGTAGATTTCACAGACTTTAGAAACCCAGAGTTTTCACCATCAGTAAAGAATTCTATGTCTAAGTAATTATTATGTAAGCTACTGATGTTTTTCTCTAATACTTTCGTATCAATAGAAAATAGAGTTAAAGAAATAAACAAAATGAACAGGATGAAATAACTTTTTTTCATAAAATATTACACCCTCCTTCAAATTGGGATAAAAAAATTAGTACAATGTGATATAATAAATTTTGATTCTAATAAATGTAATCAAGTCAATTATACTACATTCTATCTGATGAATTTGTGAAAAGAAGTTTGTTATTTTCTCAGCAAGTGGAGGTGAAATTGTGGCTAGGAAAAGTGTTTATGCTAAACAAACTGAAGAAAAGATGAAGAAAGTAGTGGTACATTTTGAAGAAGAGTTGAAAAAAGTGAGAACTGGTCGACCTTCAACAGCTTTTTTTGAGGATATAAAAGTGAACTACTATGGAACTCCAACACCTATAAATCAGGTTGCCAATTTGAGTATAGGTGAGGATAGGACCGTTATCATTAGTCCTTGGGATAAAAAGATGCTTGAAGCCATAGAAAAAGCTATAAATGCCTCAAATTTCGGATTTAATGCAATCAATGATGGAAATGTAATAAGAGTAAAATTTCCCTCTCCAACTGTAGAAGATAGAAAAAAATTAGTGAGACTCACTAAAGAAATGTTGGAGGAGACAAAAATTGCATTAAGAAATATTAGAAGAGAAGATATAAGAAAGGTAAGAGAGGACAAAAACAATTCCAAATTAAGTGAAGATGAGGCTAAAAAGATTGAAGAAGAAATTCAAGAAGTTTTAAAAAGTATGGAAGAAGAAGCAGAAAAAATATTTGAAAGAAAAGAAAAGGAGATTATGGAATATTAAATGGGAGTTTCTAAGGAAAGCCTGGCAGGGATTAATTTACCCAGACACGTTGGAATTATCATGGACGGTAATGGTAGATGGGCTTTAAAAAATGATAGAGAAAGAACATACGGACACGAACAAGGAGCGATTGTAGCAGAAAAAGTTATAGAATGGTCTAAAGATTTTAATATAAAGTATATTACTCTTTATGCTTTTTCAGAAGAAAATTGGAAAAGACCAAAAGAAGAGGTAGATTTTTTGTTCGAGCTTTTTATAAGATATTTTCAAGTAAATTTCAAAAAAATAATTGATAGTGGGGTTAAAATAAGATTTATAGGTAGGATTCAAAATCTACCTGAAGAAGTTTACGAAACTTGCCTAGAAATACAAGAAATGAGTAAAGAAAAAGAAGACCTAAATGTAATTCTTGCACTTAATTATAGTGGGAGGCAAGAAATTGTAGATGCAGTTAATAAAATCTTGAAAAACACTAAAGATGAAATAACCGTTAACGACATACAAAAAAATCTTTATTTACCAGATGTTCCATATCCAGATCTAATTATAAGAACAGCAGGAGAGCAACGATTAAGCAATTTTCTTCTTTGGCAATCTGCTTATTCAGAGCTTTACTTTACAGAGGTGTTATGGCCCGACTTTTCTCGTGAAGATTATTTAAATGCACTTTTGGACTATTCAAAACGAGAAAGAAAATTTGGAGGAGTACCTGTTCATACCAATATAAATCAAATGGAGTGACATATTTGAATAAAAAAGAGCTAGCCAAAAGAACAATTTCAGGAGTTATTTTAGGTCCTATTGTTGTTTTTTCCTTTTTAACCTATCCTACCCTTCTTGGATTGGTAACAGCTATAGTTATGATATCATCTTTTGAGTTAATAGAGATGTTTACAAGTGACTTTAAAAAGCCTTTAATTAAATTTCTTTTGACTTTTATTGTAGGTGCTTCTAGTTTGGTTTACGGTTTTGCTTTAGAAGCAGAATCTCGTGGTATTCTACCTTTTGAAGCGGAAGTGACTTTCTTTTTAGGATTTGTCATTTGTGTCATTTTAACTTTGGCAACTGTAAAAGATATAAAATATACTAAACGATTTATTGAATCATCTGCATTGAGTCTTTTGTATGTATCTTTTTTCCTTTCGCATTTTTATTTAATTCAAATGAATTATGGAGCAGGCTTAGCTATAATGGCTCTCACTTCAGTTTGGGCTTATGATGCTGGAGCTTTCTTTATAGGATCAAAATTTGGCAAACATAAACTTTCTCCACATTTTTCTCCAAAAAAAAGCTGGGAAGGGTTAATTGGAGGTATAGTTTTTACTTTTGTATATTTGTTTATTTTCGAATCTATAGGACATTTTTTTTCTTTAATGTCAAAAATGAATGTTTTACAAATGTTAATATTAGCAATAATGGTAGGGATATTTGATACTATTGGAGATCTTATGGAGTCAGTCATAAAAAGATATTATAACGTTAAAGATTCAAGTAAGATTCTTCCAGGACATGGGGGTATGTTAGACAGGATAGATGGTTTATTGATAGCTACTCCTATGTGGTATCTACTTTTATCAATATTAGGAATATAAAAAGGATGGTGTTAAAATGGTTGAACGAAAATTCAAAGAAGGGTTTACGTTGCTTGAAGTATTAATTGTCTTAGGAATTATTGCTATCCTTGTTAGTATTGCAATCCCATCAGTTAAGGGAATCACTACTCAAGCAAAGGCTACAAAAGTTGTAACAGATATGAGAAATGTGGAAATTGCTGTATTGAATTATTCGCTTTATAATAAAAGCTTAACAGGTTTAACTATTGACACTTTAGTTAATGAAAATTATTTAAGTACAAAGCCTGAGAATATACAAATAACTCCAGGCGCATCAAGAGAGATTAAAATAGAATATACGGGAGAAGAACTTTCAGGGAAAGACTTGCAAAAAATCGATAATAATATCTCGTATGAAGAGGAATCTACCGATAAACCATATTTACTTGTAACGTATTAATTCGTTGTTGAAATTTTATATTATTACTTTTTTGCTTTTTCAATTTAGAATTTTTTGTTGGATATTTAAGTAGCTCGATTTTTAAACATAAAGTACTTAAAAATTTTTTTATAAATATAATCATTTAGTAATAAAAATACTAGTTAAAAAGTAGTAGAGTGAAATGCCTATCCTTTTCTTTTTTGGTTTAAATATTAGGCATACATCAAAAGTATGCAATTTAATTTCTATATACACTAAAAATACGTATAAAACAGGAGGAATTGATTAGATGAACTATCTAACTTCGGACGAAATAAGAGAAAAATTCTTGTCTTTTTTTGAATCTAAAGGTCATAAAAGACTTCCGAGTGCATCTTTAATACCAAATGATCCACAGTTATTGTTTACAGTTGCTGGGATGGTTCCATTTAAGCCGATATTTTGGGGCAAGGTTGAACCTACTTACCCTCGTGTTACTACCTGTCAAAAATGTATCAGAACGAATGACATAGAAAATGTAGGACGTACTCCTAGGCACCATACGTTTTTTGAAATGCTTGGGAATTTTTCTTTTGGGGATTATTTTAAAGAAGAGGCCATAGAATGGGCATGGGAGTTTTTGACCCAAGAATTAAAGATGTTTCCCGAAAAACTGTGGATATCAGTTTATGAAACTGATGATGAAGCTTTTGATATATGGAAAAATAAAATAAAGGTTCCAGAAAATAAAATATTAAGATTCGGAAAGGAAGAAAATTGGTGGGGACCCGCAGGACCCACAGGACCATGTGGTCCTTGTTCAGAGATTTATTATGATACAGGATATGTTAAAAATTGTCCGGATCCTAAAAATTGTACTCCCGCCTGTGATTGTGGCAGGTTTGTAGAGATTTGGAATATTGTATTTACAGAATTTTATGCAGATGAAGAAGGTAATTTATCTCCTTTGCCACGGAAAAATATAGATACTGGCGCAGGATTTGAAAGAATTTGTGCGATGGTTCAGGGAGTTTATGATAATTATAAATCAGATTTGTTTAAAGAAATCATTGAAGCAATAGAAGATACGTTCAATGTAAAATTTGGAAAAGATAAAGAAAAAGATGTGTCTATAAAAGTTATAGCTGATCATGCTAGAGCAATTGCATTTTTAATTTCTGAAGGAATTCTTCCTTCTAACGAAGGAAGAGGATATGTGCTTAGAAGGTTGATCAGAAGGGCTGTAAGGCATGGAACTCTTTTAAAGGCAGGAGGACCTTTCTTAGGGGATATTTTAAGAGCTGTTATAGAAAAAATGGGAAAAGTTTATCCTGAGTTGATTGAAAAACAAGAATTAATTAAGAAGATCACCTATATAGAGGAAGAAAAGTTTTTTGAAACATTAGAAAAAGGAGTAGAAAGGTTAAACAAGATAATTGAAACCTTAGGAGATAACAAAGTTCTTCCTGGATCTGTAGCGTTTGAACTGTACGATACTTATGGTTTCCCATTAGATATTACCAAAGAGATTTTGGAAGAAAAAGGATTAACAGTAAATGAAGATGAATTTAATAAATTAATGGATTCTCAGAGAGAAAAAGCAAGATATGCTTCAGGAGCGGTTGAATATGATAAGACCAAACCAGTTTACAAAGAGGTCACCAAAAAAATAAATCAAACAGAATTTATAGGTTATAAAAGACTCGAAGGTACTGAGGAAGTAAAACTAATTGTAAAGGATAATGTGTTGGTTGAAGAGGCGAAAGAAGGGGAAGAAGTAGAAGTATTTTTCTTAAAAACGCCTTTTTATGCAGAAAAAGGCGGACAGGTTGCCGATAAAGGAATGATCTTTACAGACCAATTTGAAGCCGAAGTTATAGATGTTCAATTTATTAGTGAGACAGTTATCTCTCATTTTATAAAAATAAAAAGAGGAAATGTGAAAGTTGGGGATGAAGTTAAACTAATAGTTGATGAAAAACTTAGAAAAGCAACAGAAAAGAATCATACTGCCACACATCTTCTTCATGCGGCGTTAAGAAAAGTTGTTGGAAGTCATATCAAGCAGGCAGGTTCATATGTGGAACCCGAAAGGTTGAGATTTGATTTTACTCATTTTGAACCCTTAACATTGAACGAAATCTTAGAAATTGAAAATCTTGTTAACGAACAAATCCAAAAAGCATTGCCTGTAGTTACTCATATAAAAAGTTTGGAGGAAGCTAAAGATTTAGATGTTATAGCCCTTTTTGAAGAAAAATATGGGGATACAGTAAGGATAGTTGAAATAAATGAGTTTTCAAGAGAACTATGTGGTGGTACTCACGTTTCTAACACTGGAGAAATAGGTATGTTTAAAATTATTTCTGAGTATTCTATTTCATCTGGAGTAAGAAGGATAGAAGCTATTACTGGCATGGAAAGCCTAAAATATACAACTTATTTGGAGAAAATAGTGAATACTCTATCTTCTAAATTAGAGGTTCCACGAGATAATGTTGAAAGTAAGGTTGATGAACTAATCAAGCTTATGAAAGAACAAGAAAAGGAAATTAAAAGATTGCAATCTCAGCTAGCATCAAAGGAGATTGAAAAATTTCTAGAAAATCCTTTAGTTGTAAAAGATGAAAAAGTAGTAGTTGCTATTTTAGAAAACGTTGACAAAGATGTTCATGCGAACACTGCGGATATTTTATTACAGAGATTAGGTAGCGGTGTAGTGATCTTATTTAACAAAAATAATGAAAACAGTGTTAATTTTATAGTAAAAGTTTCAAAAAACCTTGTTAATAAATTTAATGCCGGAGATATAGCCAAAAGGATTGCTCGCTACTTGGGTGGTGGAGGTGGAGGAAGCCCAACCTTTGCCCAGGCTGGAGGCAAGGAAGTTAAAAAAGTTGAAGAAGTAATAAAAAATATTTCTAATTTTTTGGAGGAGTAAGTTTGCAAGCGTTAGCTTTGTCAGGCGGTGGTGCCAAAGGTGCTGCACATGTTGGAGCCTTAATGGAATTAGAAAAGATGGGAATAAAGTTTGATATGGTGGTAGGAACTAGCATAGGCTCTCTAGTAGGAGTCGGTTATGCAGCCTTAGGAAATACGGATTTATTGTATGAATACGCTTTAAAATTGCAAAAGATGACTTTAATAAAAAAAGTGCCATCTTCAAAAGAGATAAAACCTTTTATTAGATGCTTTGGGGCTAATTTATTGCCAGCTAGTTTACCGTCTTTTATTTATTTTTGGGTTTTAAAAGCTATCTTAAAAGGATTGAAGTTTGAAGATTTGGCTATAAAGTTTGCGTGTACTGCTGTGAATATTGGAAATGGAGAGTTAAAAGTATTTACGGAAGGAGAAGTTTTGCCTGCAGTAAAAGCAAGTATGGCAATCCCGGGAGTTTTTAGACCTGTTAAGATTGATGGTGTAAAATATACAGATGGTGGAGTGTTAGAAATTCTACCAATAAGAACAACCAAAAGGTTAGGAGCAGATAAAATTGTTGGGCTAAAACTCCTATCAAAAAAAATTAACTATAACGAAGTGAAAAATGCTGCAGATGCATTTGACCGGATAGATGGTGTAAGAGAAAATATTTTGCAAAATATCACAGAAAAAGAAGCGGATATTATTATAGAATTACCAACTCAAAACTTCAACACTTTAGATTTCACCCAAACTGAAGAACTTATAGAGTTAGGAAGGAACTCAGTAGTAGATAGAAAAGAAGAAATATTGGAGAAATTGGTATGATATTAGTTACAGGTGGTTTTGGATGGAATGGTGTCAAAGCCGCAGAAAATCTCAAAGATTTAGATTTATCTAAGTATGATAGAGTTATTACAAATGGATTAACGGGGTTTTGTTTAAGTTGTTATAAACTTGGAAAGATTTCACTTCTAAATGAGATTCTTTGTAAGATAACCCCATTTCTAAACAAAATCGATAAAGATTATTTTTTTATAGGAAATATTAGGAATTGTATTCAACTTTCAAAAAATTTTGGTGATTTTAATTATGAAATCAAGGACAAAAGTTGGATAGATTTTAATCTAGAAATTGAAATGATAAATTTAAAAACCGAAGAGATAGGATTAAAAAAAGTTGAGACTTTGGAGGACGCTTACTTTTATTCCACGCTTTTCCCCGGCGTAAGACCTCCATTTGATTGGTGGTACAATACCTCCTCCCTATCGAGAACGCCATGTTATTCTCTTTTACAACTAGATTACGAAGATATAGATATTTATGATCTAGATTATGATTATTACAGACACTCAACGATTCAAAGAACCTATAAAACTGTTCAAGTTATGAGAAGTAAATATTTTTATGATATTTGTCTCGAAACACTCACAAAAACGAACAACGTAAAAATATTAAAACTTGAGGAAAAGAATGAAAAAACTTTTTAAAGTTGAGTTATATGACTCTTATTTGAATAAGCAATATCCATGTTATCTACTTTTAAACGAAGAAGAAGAAATACACGAACTTTTAGAAAGTTTAGAAGTAAAAGTTATCAACATTCGTGTTGATAACTTTTATTTTTCAACAAAAAAGTTCAATGTTGATAAAATGAAAGTAATTGTTGATAACCTATATTTACTTATAAGCTCCGGTTTAACGTTGTTTGATGGATTAAGTTTTTTAGTTTTCAACGACCAAGTTGATAAGTTCATAAGAGGGGTATTGTTTAAAAGTTATTTTATGGTGAGAAAAGGTTTAGATTACGAAACTTCCTTTGATTTTTATGAACTTGATGAATATTTTAAGTACATATTAAGTATATCCAAAACAACATATGCCTTAAGGAAAAATCTTGCAAATCTTAAAGATTATTATGAGAATGTAAAACTATCTAGAGAAAGCGTTGAAAAATCAATAATTTATCCTTTCTTAGTTTTTTCTTCTATAATGATAATTTTGGTACTATTAAAATTTTTCATCATTCCTGAATTCTCAACTTTGCTAGGTTATGAAATAAATCTAAACTTATCAACATATTTATTAACGTTTATGTTGATAAGTTTTTTAGTTGGGTTGATAATTTTAATCTTGGGAAAAAATAACGATATAATATGGACTAGGATACCGATACTAAAATACTTATATAAAAACTACATACTTTTTACGTTTACAAGAGAAATCAATCTTTTAATAAAAAGTGGTTTGACTATTTATAATTCACTTGATACGGTATTGTCTAATACTAAATCTCAATATATACTCTCTAAGTTTTTAACAGTTTCAATTGATTTAGAAGAAGGAAAAGATATTAATGAAGTATTTTCTAAAATAAAAGATATAAAAGAATTTTCTTTAACTATGAGTATCTCCAAATGGAAAGGAGATTACAAGGAGGTATTTGATTTTTTAGAAAAATTTTATTATTCTTCATTTAAAAATGCCTCTGAAAAATTACTAAAAATGTTAGAACCAATTTTAATAATTTTCTTGTCTTTAATTGTTGTTAGTTTAGCTTTTGAGATTTACTCTAATGTTTATCTAGGAGGGATGAGTTTTGAAATTTAAAGTAAGTAGATCCTCAAATGAAGGATTTTTGCTTATGGAAGTTATGGTGTATCTGTTTATTGAAATAATTTTTTTCGGAATAATTGGTTATTTGGTTGTTTATCCTATTCAGCAATTATTTCATGACCTAACTGAGAAATTTATAGCCTCAGAAGTGGTTTATAAAACAAGGAGTGCCTCAATACACTACGGCGAAAATAGCCTCAATGGGATATTTTCTACTCAAATAATACAGGGAAAGGTTAAGTTTATTACAAATGACATAAGGTATAGAATTGAATCAAATTCAAATGAAAATAAAAATCTATTTTGGAGTTTTGGAAATATAGTAGGAAGGGGAGGAAGAATTGTAAATAGCGAAGGAAGGCCCATATTTAATGTTGTGCCTGTAACAGGTGCTCTTACACTTCCATAATTAAGCCGAAACAATATGTCGGAGGTTATAAAATGATAAAACTGAATTATAATAGAAAAAAAGTTGTTATAGATCATATTGATTCATTCATAAAACCTTTTCCGAATGAATTTCAATTCAGAAAAACATATTTTGAGGAAATAACTAAAAAGCAGATATTTTTTAAAAAAATATTTGTGTCAGATGTAGTTTATTATTATGTGCTATCAATGAAAGATTACAAAAAATATAAATATTCATTTTTTGTAGATCTGTTTTTCCCTGTACAGGCGCTAATTTTAAAAAAAGTGATGACTTTAAAAGAGGGGAAGTATGTTGTAAAGACTAGTTTTTATAATTATGAGTTTATTAGAAATCATGAATATTGTTTTTCTGGAATTATTGTGGACCAAGAAGCTAATATTATTTTAAGCGATGATGAATTAAAATCTTTGGCGATAGAATCTTTGGAGGATTCAAAGAATGTTCTTTATAGAATCTAATTTAAGAAAGTGGCTTAAATATGCATTTATGATGTTGATAATTTTTTTCTCAATACTCTTGATCATTGAAGTTTACAATAAATATCGAACTTATCACTCTTTTCAACTTCAACAACAATATTATGAAACTCAATACAACAGCTATATTCAGCGTGTAGACCAGCAAAGAAAAGAAATAAAAGAATTTTTCGAGTTTTTAATAGATAATAATCTTTATCTCATTGAATTTGATTATTCTTATTCTAGTGGTATAAAAGCTAAAGTCTCCACTTTTCTAGATCCTACCGAGAAAATCGTTTCAAAATATGAAATTTTAGAGATAAGCAAATTTAAAATGAATGAGGAATATTATGTAATTCTTCAGATAAATCAATAAAATAATAGGTGATAAAAATTAAACAGTATGCAATAATTTTTGTTCTTATACTTACAACCTTTATTTTTGTGAAAAATTATGAATTGAAATTATCTGAAAACGATTTTTTTAAGCTTTCCACTAGTGAGAACTTGGAGAAAGTTTTTTATTCATCACAAATACAAGAAGAGTTGTATGGGATTTTTAATGTGCAATTGTTGATCGAACATTTGACTTTAAAAAGGGAAGATTTTGATTTTTTAAACTTAACCAATACGTTTAACCTTTCCGTGATTTTTTCCCCTCCAAAATTTAGTTATGTAAGTAATTCTAATTTTGAACCTAATGAACCTAAATTCCATTATGATTTTAATCCTTTATCATCTTTAACAATAGAATTTAATGAATTGTGGAACAACAAGGAAGATCTTCCCAGATACGAAAAACCAGGTGTAGAATTTGCGGGATTATATGAAGGTTTGAATGGTGGATCAAATGCTTTTATTTATTTTTTTGACTCTTTAATGAAACTTTCCGTTGGAGAAAAGTTAGGAGAAGATATAATTTTAGAAATCTTCGAAGATGGGATACTTATATTTACTCAGCAAAATGAATTTCAAGCACTTTTTTAAAAGCTATTCTAATTTTCTTTCTCTAGTCATATAAAACAATGATTACAGGGGAACACACTCGCCTAAGACCGTAGGTTTAATTAAAACATGGATTTGATTAAAAGGATTATTGGAATCATCTTTCCTTACTTCTTTTGTTACGATATAAAAATAAAAAGTAATTCTATAAAACTTTGAATTAATAAGGCGTATCTTATCAAACACAATTTCTAAAATTAGGTAGGTGTGAAAACACAAATGAAAACAAAAGAAAAGTTACTTATTGGAATTATTTTTATTTTTTTTACGTCGTATGTTTTCTGTATTTATTTGGATTATGAGCCTCAGCAAAATGCAAATGTGATATTTTTGGAAACAAATAAAAAGTTCAATTATACTTTTAACGACTCAAAAACAGTTTATAAGTTTATATTTGAAGAAGATATTTTTGAAGATGCTGCTTATGAAATAGTAAAAGGCCCGATTAAAGAAGTTTCAACTTCCAAAAATGTCATGGTGATTAAATTGTTATATCCTATAACTAATATAGACATTAAAGAAGATTCTATATTTTTTTATGGATATGAGCCATATACATTCCAAAAAGTAAGTTTTAAAAAATTGAGATTAACAGATGCGATAGGATTAATTTTTGATTATGCTGGTTGGCATTGGATAAAGACAAGCGAGATACCCGATGTCGAATTTTCTGTTAACACTACTCAACTACATTTAGAGTACTTTTTAAGAATTTTAGAAGAGATTTATTCTTTAAACGCTGTTTTTTATGATGAGAATACGGTTTTTATTGGGAAAAATTCTAAAGTGTTTGAAAATGAATTACCAATTTTTATAGAAAGCAATTTAAAAAATCAGGGAGAAAAAAGTGAAATAAAATTTCTTGAGAAAGATGATGATCATGGAAAAGTTAGTAATACAGAAGTCAAAAATGATACTCAGCTATTCTTTTTTGAATCGGAATACGATTTGTCACTATTGAAACAACTATTTGATTGTCGAGTGGTTGGGTTTGAGGGCAAATACTATGCGGTTCTAGCAGATATAAACGAAACCGAAAAGATCAATGAATTAGTTGATTTCTTGAATAAAATACCTAAGGGGATAGTTAATGAATTAGAATTAGAAGAAGAAGACAATGAAAATAGAATTTCTGAAAAGTATATTGTGCTGAATTCTAACTACGATCTTTCATTTCTAAGCCAAGTAACAAGCGTTAAAGTATATACATTAGATAAAAATAATTATTTTCTTTTGGGTAATGAGTTATCTTTAAAAATTTCTGAAGAAATAAATAAATTAATAAATGTATCATTTTCTGAAAATGAAAATGATGTTCAAATTCCTGTAACTACTATAAGAAAAGAACTTGCTGTTATAAATGCTAAAAATTCACCAATTTTTGATAAAATACTACTGAGTGAAAAAATAAACTATTCAAAACTAGAGAATCTTGATGATAAATCAATATACATTTTAGAGTATGAAGAAGATAAAAGTGATTTGATAAAAGATATCAAAAATGCGGTAAGCGGCAATGAATTATATGGAGAAATTTATTTAAAAGATTTGCTTTCTTACGTTGCAAAAACTGAAAAAATTAATATTATCTATGATTTCAATCAAAACAAAAAAATTATAGTAAATAATTTTGATTTAAAGATGGAAACGTTAATGCCTTATTTATTGTCTCAAGGTATAAATTATCATTATGTAGATGAAAATACTATTAGATTTTTTGAAAAAGGAAAATTATTAAAATTTGAAATTTTTGTATTTTCAGGACAAAATATAGAAAAATTCTCAATAGAGGAACTTTATTTCCTAACTAAGCAAAATTTTGGAATTGATGGTATAATTAATAATAATAAAGATAAGGCTTTTTTAGTTTCAAAGCCCGAAGTTTATGTAAATGAGGGAGATACAGCGACAATAAGATCCGTCATATCTGTTCCTGTGTTTGATGAAGAGGGAAAGATTTATTCTAAAATAGAATCAGGTTTCAAAATGGATGTAAACGGTACTTATGATACAATAACAAAAATGGTTAATACTCATTTAGAAATTAGTATAAGTGAACTAAAAAATGAACAAAAAAACATTATAGACGAAAGAAGTATAAAAAGTAATTTTATAATTCCAAGTGGGGGATTCATAAAAATTGGAGGTTTAAATTTTATAAGTTCAGTAAAAAAGGAAAAAGGTATCCCGATTCTAAAAGACATTCCGGTGTTAGGGAAACTTTTTTCTACCTATGAGACAACAGAGAGTATGTATGATTTGATAATAATAATAAGAGCGGAAGCGTTAAATCAACCAGATTTTGGTGATCATTTTTAATCCGAGTTTAAATTTAAGGAGGCCTAATAATGGTAAGGGAACCGGTAGTTTGCGGGGCTTTTTATCCTTCGAATCCAGAACGATTAAAAATGATGCTTGCGGATTTTTTTGGAGAAGAATATGCTCCTGAATTAAATAAATTGATGCCGCCCAGTGGAGTGATAGTTCCACATGCAGGTTATGTTTATTCTGGAGCAACAGCTGCAAAAGCCTATAAAAAAGTATTTCAAGAAGGCAAAGCTAATCGAGTTTTTTTAATTGGTCCTAATCATACAGGATTAGGATCTCCTATATCAATTTATGAGAAAGGGAGTTGGAAAACGCCACTAGGGTTGATAGAAGTAGATGATAAAACGTCAAAATATTTAATTGAAAAAATAAATCAACCTAACGATGAAATTGCTCATTTTAGAGAACATTCTTTAGAAGTTCAATTGCCTTTTCTTCAGTATATTTTAAATAATGATTTTCAAATAGTCCCTATATGTTTGATGGATCAAAGTCTTAAGACTGCCAAAAGGCTTGGAAAGATTATAAGAGAGATAATAGAAGAAGGAGATTTAATAGTTGCTTCTACTGATATGAACCATTATGAAAGTCATGAAAAAACGATAGAAAAAGACAATAAAATAATTGAAGCAATTAAAAATTTAGATCTGGAAGCAATGTATGACTCTATTCGGCGATATAATATATCAATGTGCGGATTTGGAACTGTTGCCACTGCTATAAGTGTTGGATTTACAAAAGTGGAGATAGTTGAACATATTACTAGTGGAGAAAAGAGTGGAGATTACCACGCGGTCGTAGGTTATTTATCAGGGGTTTTGAGTGGTCTTACATAAAGCCAAAACTACGGAGGTGAATTTTATGTTAATAGAAACAGAATATGGGACAATTGACATCAAGAATGATGTTATAAGAGAGTTGGTTTATAAAGCAGTAGTCGAATCTTATGGTGCCGTAGAAATGTACGGAAAATCAGGTTTCTTTGACAAAATACTAGGAAAAAGTGAAGAAAAAGGGATAAATGTTTCTGAAGATGAAGAAAATCTAATTGTTGATTTATACTTGATTCTTGAATATGGTTTACCTATAAAAAAAGTCGCTCAAAACATCCAGGAAAACGTTCATCACAGGGTTAAGACAATGTTAAACATCGAAAATTTAAAGGTGAACGTGAACGTCTCCGGTCTAAAATGCTAAAAAAGGTGTATGGAAATGAAAAAATATTTATATGCTAAAGATATATACCTTGCTATAAAAAAAGGAACCGAAGAATTAGCAAGGCATAAAGATGAAATTAATGTGTTGAACGTTTTTCCTGTACCTGATGGAGATACAGGAAGCAATATGTTAGCAGGCATGCTTGAGGCTTGTAAGTGGATGGATGCGGTTGAAAATAAAAACGACATGAAAGAAATGATGGAAGCGCTTAGAAAAGGATTGCTTCTGGGCGCACGCGGTAATTCGGGAGTTATTTTGTCACAGATTTTTAGAGGAATAACAGAAGTTTTAGAAAGGAAGAAAAGAGTTACAACCCAAGATTTTTTAAAGGCATTGAATAGTGCAAAAGAAAGAGCGTATAATGCCGTCATGAAACCAGTTGAAGGAACTATGCTAACCTTGATTAGAAGGCTTACAGAAAAGTTGCAAGAGACAATGGCAGATGAAGAAGATTTTCTAAAGTTATTCGATGCAATTGTAGCCTATTCTTTTGAAATTGTTAAAGAAACTCCAAAATACTTAAAAAAATTAAGAGACGCAAATGTAGTAGATGCGGGAGCTAAGGGACTTGCTTATATCTTTAAAGGTATGAGAGATGCTATCCACGGAGATGTAGAAGTAGACTTGAAATTTTTAGAAGAAGCAACTCCTGAACAAATAGCGAGGATTGCTTATGAGGAGTTAACATTCCAATATTGTACCGAGGGAATTGTGAAATTTTACAAACCCCCGATAAAGAAAAGTGATTCGGAGAGCATCAGAGCCTTTCTTGAAAGTATAGGTGATTCAATAGTCTTAGTCAATCAGGATGATATGTTAAAATTCCATATACATACTAATCGTCCAGGAGCTGTTTTCGAAAAGGTTCTAGAATATGGTGAGTTGATGAAAGTTAAAGTTGACAACATGAAAAGTCAACATACACACGTTTTGGAAGAACAAAAAGAGTTACAAGCTTCTTCGGAGAAAATAGAACATGCATTAGTTGGGGAATACATTAATTCAAACAATAAGAACTGGGGAGTAGTCGCGGTTTCACCAGGGAAAGGTATAACTCAAATCTTCAAGAGTTTGGGGGTAAATGAAATTGTAGCAGGGGGTCAAACAGTTAATCCAAGTGTTAAAGATATTGCTGATGCAGTGAATAGACTTCCACATAAGAAAGTTATAATACTCCCAAATAATCCAAACGTTATTATGACTGCTGAGAAAGTTTCTGAACTTACAGATAAGAAAATAGTAGTAATTCCTACAAAGCATGTTCAAGAAGGAATAAGTGCCATGCTTGGATTTGATGATAATCTTGAAGAGGAAGAGTTAGTGGAGTCTATGATGAGTTACGTTAAATCTATAGTGCCTATAAATGTCACATATGCCATAAGGGATTCTCAAATCGATGGTGAAAAAATAAAAAAAGGCGAATACTTAATATTTGTTGGTAAAGATTTAAAAGCACATAGTAAGAATGTATACAAGGAAACAGAAAAAATACTTGAAGAATTGATAAAAAAAGGATATCAAATTGTTACCATTATCTATGGAGAAGGTGCCAATAAAGAAAAAATAGATGAAATCGTTAAAAATTTAACGAAAAAATATCCCAACATTGAAATAGAAATACATGATGGTGGTCAAAAACATTATCCACTTTTAATATCTGTAGAATAATGGAGGCATAATAAAATTGTTCATTCAAGATGTGATCATGACTTTAGAAAAGTTTTGGTCAGAATTAGATTGTATCATAGATCAACCTTATGATTTAGAGATGGGGGCAGGTACATACAGCCCCTCTACTTTTTTTAAGTCTTTAGGCAACAATATATGGCGTGTTGCATATGCTCAGCCTTGTAGAAGACCGACTGATGGAAGATATGGAGAAAATCCAAATAGAATGCAAAGATTTTATCAATATCAAGTAATTTTGAAACCTTCTCCCGAAGATGTTCAAAATATTTATCTTGATTCTTTAGGAGTTTTGGGGATAGATCCTAGAGAACACGATGTAAGATTTGTGGAAGATAACTGGGAATCACCAACTTTGGGGGCTTGGGGTGTTGGATGGGAAGTATGGCTTGATGGTATGGAAATAACCCAATTTACTTATTTTCAGCAAATGGGAGGAATTCCCTTAGGGTACATACCTGTGGAAATTACTTATGGTATTGAAAGAATAGCAATGTACTTACAAGGTTTAGATAATGTTTATGAAACTAAATGGAATGCAAATGTCAAATATAAGGAATTATACAAAGAAAATGAAAAACAATTTTCGTACTATAATTTTGAAATAGCCGATACAGAAATGCTTAAAACTCTGTATGCTCTATATAAAAAAGAATTCAGCAATCTTTTGAATTGCAATTTATATCTACCTGCTTATGATTATATGATAAAATGCGCACATGTTTTTAACCTATTAGATGCACGAAATGCTATAGGGGTGAATGAACGACAAAAATATATTTTAGATATAAGAGATATGGCGAAGAGATGTGCTAATTTTTATCTTGAAAGTTTAAATATGGAGGTTGTCGATTTTGAATAAAGCTTTATTTGAAATAGGTGTTGAGGATCTTCCGCCGACTGAATTTGATAATATAAATGAACAACTTGACTCAAATCTTAGAGAATCTTTAAAGAAGAGCAATATCACTTTTGATAAATTGGAGATTTTTATAACTCCAAGAAGATTTGGGGTATACATAGAAGGTTTACCTTTAAAACAGCCAGACCAAAAGGAGGAGAGAAAGGGTCCACCCAAAAGCATTTGTTTTAACGAACAAAATCAATCTACAAAAGCTCTGGAAGGTTTTGCGAAAAGTGTTGGGGTACCCTTAGAAGAGATAAGATTCAAAGATTTTAATGGTTCAGATTACGCATACGCAGAGCTTGTTAAAAAAGGTGAATCTACTAAAAAAGTCTTAGAAAACATAATTCCTGAAGTTATTACAAAAATGACATTTAAAAAACCGATGAGATGGGGAACGGGAGAATTTTCCTTTGTTAGACCAGTTCATTGGATATTAGGTCTATACAATGGCGAAATACTCTCTTTCGAGATATTTGGCAAAAAATCGTCGAATATAAGTTATGGTCACAGATTCTTCGGTGAAAAAATCGTTGTAAATCGCATAGATAATTTTTTTGATCAGCTTAGAAACCAAAATGTAATCCCTTTTTATGAAGAAAGAATCCAACAAATAAAAAAAGAAATAGAAAGGTTAGAAAAAGAGAATAAAATTACCATATTTATTCAACAACACAAAGATCTGGTAGAAGAAATTGCAAAAATGACAGAGTTTCCAACAGCAGTCTTAGGAAGTTTTAACGAAAAAAATTTGTTCTTACCTCCAGAAATTGTAACAGTTACTATAAAGCATCATCAAAGAAGTTTTGTGGCATTCAAAAACGGAAAGTTATTAAATATATTTATATCTTTCCAAGATGGTTTTGGAAGGGAACAAAACGTTATAAATGGATACACTAGGGTTATTAATGCGAGATTAGATGATGCAGCTTTCTATTTTGAGGACGACTTGAAAGTAGACATTGAAGAAAGGTTGACAGAGCTTTCTGAAATTACATATCAAAGAGAACTTGGAAGCTACCGGGATAAAGTAGAGCGTATTTCAAGGATTTCAGAGAAAATAGCCCAGATGTTAAATTTTAAAAATCTAAGTACGGTTAAAAGAGCCGGGTTATTGTGTAAAATTGATATTCCATCAAAGGTTGTATATGAATTTCCAGAACTTCAAGGAGTAATGGGAAGGATATATCTCCAGCATAAAGGTGAAGAAGAAGATGTATATATAACAGCTGAAGAACACTATAAACCAATTTCAGAAAATGATGAAATTTCAACAAATCTTATATCAAATATTGTATCCTTATCAGATAGACTCGATGATTTAGTTGGTTATTTTGGTATAAACAAAATACCTACCGGCTCAAAAGATCCTTTTGGATTAAGAAGAAAGACTTTTGGAATATTGAGAATATTGATATCTCTTGAATGGGATCTCGATCTTAATAATTTGTTTAATATTGCTCAGCAAACGTATTTAGAAACTAACAGACAAGACGTATCTTTAAAGGGGAAAGAAGAAGTTTTAAAAGATTTTGTAGATCATAGATTGGCTACAATACTTGAAAAAGAAGATATTTCTAAAGAGGCAATAAATGCAGTATTAATAAATTCATATAAACCTCTTAGAGCTTATTTATCTGCTAAGGCGTTAGATGAATTTTTAAAGAAAGAAGAATTCCAAGACTTTTTAATAGCATTCCAAAGGGTTAATAATATTTCAAAAAACCATAATAGTTTAAACTATCAAGGAAGACTATTTATAGAGGAAGAAGAAAAAATATTATTTCAAAAATACCTTGATGTGAAATCTCGTTTTGAAGAACATATAAAAAAATTAGATTATTCAGGAGCAATAGAAACGCTTCTTTCTTTGAAAGAAAATATAGATAGATATTTTGATCATGTTTTCGTTATGTCAGAAGACGAAGCAATTAGATTAAACAGACTAGGTTTTTTAAAAAATTTAGCAATGCTTTTTTATGAGATCGGTGATATTGAAAAATTATACAAAGGGTAAAAATAAATTTCAATTATAACAATTTTATATGAATAGAAAGATAAGGTGTGCATAGAATAATGGATTTACTGTACTATGAAAATTTTAAAAATTGTGGATACTTTGTACCTACTTATAAGAGGCAAGGAATCTATTTTAATGTGAATATTGAAGAAATAGATGTTCAAGCAAATTATGAGAGTATAAATGATGATGTTGTCAAAATAAGCAGATTAGGTAATAATTTCAAAAAAACTTATTGGCTACATATATATGCAGTATATAGGTATTTTGAAGAAAAAAATATTCCTATAAAAAGGATAGTTTTGGAGACATCTAATGCAAGTTATGAAGTAACGCCAAGTGATATTATTTTAAGAGAAAAATGGATAAAAAAAGACTTTAACAATCTTAAAAAGGCATCTAAATCACATGGATCACATTGTAAGTTTTGTAAAATTAAAAAAGCATGTCACCTTGAATTTTTAGAAGAGGGTGATTTATCTGTAGTTCCTAATTTCAGTCAGAATCTAATTAAAGAGCTAAAATCGATGGAATTGGATCCCGTATTAATAGTAAAGACTAATCAGATAGAAAAGATGGATCGAAAATTTAGAAAACCCCTTTACAATCTTAAATCTTTGTTAGAAGATAAGATTATATCTCTAGAAAAATTTGATTTTCCAGAAGATTATATAGTCTTTGATGTAGAAAGTTACATGAGAAAAGATTTTTTATTTGGATTTTTAGAAAATGACAAATATATTCCTTTTTTTCTAGGCAACAACGAAGCAAAAGTTGTTAAAGTTATGATATCTTATTTATCTTCTAAGAATAAAACGCTTTTACATTATGACAAAAGTGATATTATAGCCCTAGAAAAGATAGGTAATAGATATCCTGAATTTAGGAAAAAAATCAACAAAATAATCGCAAATTCTTTAGACTTATATGAAGTAATAAGTAAAAATTATACACTGCCGGTTGTTTCCTATTCTTTAAAAGATATAAGTAAGTATTTTGGTTATCAATGGAATACTGAACTTAATGGATTTGCTGTCATTTTAGAATATCGATTATACTTAAAAGGTGATAAGGAATCTTTAGAAAGAATTTTTAAGTATAATGAAGAAGATTGCAGAGCTACCAAATGGATAGTTGATCAATTAGTTTCTCTAAATAAATAGGAGTGAAAATAGTTGAAAGATTTATGGGATTTATTTAGAGTATTTGCTCAAATAGGAGCACTGACTTTTGGTGGAGGATATGCAATGCTTCCAATAATTCAAGAAGAAATTGTAAATAAACGAGGCTGGGCAACTGATGAAGAAATACTAGATTATTACGCAATAGGTCAAAGTACTCCAGGAATAATAGCTGTAAATACGGCCACTTTTATTGGATACAAAAGAAAAGGAATTATAGGAGCCATCGTGGCAACATTAGGGATGATTTTTCCGTCTATTGTTATTATCACTATCATAGCCGTTTTTTTTGACCAATTTGAAAATTATCAGATTGTTCAACATGCTTTTGCCGGGATTAGAGTTGCCGTCGCTGCTCTTATACTAAATGCTATAGTTACTATGTGGCAAAAAGCAGTGAAAGATTATATAGGAATAATTATTTTTTTAGTTTCATTCTTTGTTGTTGCGTTTTTGGACGTTTCTCCTATATGGGTGGTAATAATTTCGTTCATAGTTGGAATAATTATTAAGCATAAAAAGGTAGATTCAAAGTGATCTATATAAAATTATTCTTTACTTTTTTTAAGATTGGACTATTTGCTATTGGTGGAGGATTAGCTACCATTCCTTTTCTACAAGAATTGGTTGATAAATATGGATGGATAACCTCCCATGAATTATTAGATATAATAGCTATCTCTGAATCAACGCCAGGACCTATAGGCATAAATGCCGCAACTTATGTTGGATACAAGACAGGTGGTGTTTTCGGTGGAATAATAGCTACTCTAGGAATAGTTACACCATCTGTTATAATTATTACACTAATAGCCAGTTATTTTGGGAAAGTTCATGAAAAACCTGTAGTGCAACATGGTTTTTATGCTTTAAGACCAGCAGTTATAGGATTAATTGGTGCAGCAGGCTTTGAGGTCTTTAAAATAGCACTTTTTAACTTAGACTTATTTTTCCAAACAAATAGTTTTTTAAGTTTATTCAATTTCAAAGCAATAATTTTATTTGGAATAATTATGCTTTTGATGAAAAGATTTAAGATGCATCCTGTTGTATATATTGGAATAGCCGCTTTAGTCGGGATAATTTTTAAGTATTGAAGTATGCAAGAATAAGATATGAAATGAGGGTTAATATGAAAAAGGGTGTTTTGATAGTACTTGAATCAGGTACGGATGCAAGTGGTAAAGCCACTCAAGCAGAGTTGCTTTATAAAAGGCTTATCCATGAAAAAGAAGAAGTAATAAAAGTTGAATTTCCCAATTACAAGAGTGCATCCTCCAGTTTAATAAAAATGTATCTCAGAGGAGATTTTGGAGAAGATGCAGAATCTATTAATCCGTATGCTGCTTCTGCTTTTTTTGCAGTGGATAGATACGCAACATATAATCTAGAATTAAAGAGCTTTTACGAAAAAGGTGGCATGATAATTGCCGATAGATACACAACTTCAAATATGATCTATCAATCATCAAAGTTTGAAACAAAAGATGAAAAAGACTACTTTTTGGATTGGCTGTGGGATTTAGAGTTCAACAAATTTACCTTACCAGTTCCTTCTCTAGTTATTTTTCTTGATATTCCACCGGAGATAAGCATCGAGTTGCTAAAGAATAGAGAAAAGAAAGTGGAAGGTATTGGCAAAAAAGATATACATGAACAAAATATCGATTACATATACAAAACTTATCAAAATGCAATGTATGTAGCTTCAAAATATAGTTGGCACATAATTAATTGTTTAAGAAATGATGGCGAACTAAAAACGATAGAAGAGATTCATGAAGAAGTTTATAAGATATGCAAAAATATGATCAATAGAAGGTAATAGAACTATGTATTACATTTTTTCTGGTAAATTGAAATTGTGGACATTGTTTGTATTGATTTACGCTGCAATTGCAATAGTTGTGGTAATTTTAGAAAGAAAAAGGCCAGAAAAGACCATAAGTTGGCTATTGGTTTTTGCGATTTTTCCTTTACTAGGCTTTGCTTTATATTTGTTTTTTGGAAGAAATTGGAAAAAAGGCAAACTTACAAGTGATATTGATTTAGAATCAAAGTTAATAGTAACAGAAGAAGAAATAGAAAAACTTGAGAAAGTTTTAGGTAACGTATCTTATGATTGCTTACAATTAATAAATCTTTTAGAAAGAACATCAAGATCTCCTTTATATTTTGGTAATAAGGTTACGATATTCAAAGATGGGAAAGAAAAGTTTGCTTCATTCTTTGAAGAAATCGAGAATGCTCAAGAAACAATACATTTAGAATATTACCTTGTTAAGGGAGATTCCACAGGTAAGAAATTAAAAGACCTTCTTATAAAAAAAGCTAAAGAAGGTGTAGAAGTAAAGTTTATAATTGACAAAATAGGAGCTCGGGTGAGGAGAAGTTACATTAAAGATCTTGAAGAAGCTGGTGTCGAATTGGCATTATATACTTATTTCCTTTCTCCAATATTAAAGTTTATCAATACACAGGTAAACTATAGAAATCATCGTAAAATTGCTGTAATTGATAGTCAAGTGGCTTATATTGGTGGGTTGAACATTGGAGATGAGTATGTAGGTAAAGGAAAACTAGGTTACTGGAGGGATGTACATTTAAAAGTTGAAGGAGAAGTAGTGAATGGCCTTCAGAAGGTCTTCTTAGAAGATTTTAAGAAAATAAAAACTTTAGATGGAAAAAAAGAACTGGAATTAAACACTAGTAAATACTATAAAGATCAGGAGGAAAAAGGAGATTCTATTTTACAGATAGCAGCAAGTGGTCCAGAATCTGAAACTCCTAGCATAATGCAGATGATACATAAAATGATTACCTCTGCCAAAGATCATATATATATATCTACTCCATATTTCATACCTCCAGAAAGTATAATGACGGCCTTAAAAATAGCTGCTCTCTCAGGAGTAAACATAAAAATATTGTTTCCAGGTAAATTAGATCATTTTATGGTTTATTTTGCTTCAAGGACGTATTTAGCTGAGTTGATAAAAGATAATGTTGAAATTTATTTTTACAAGAAAGATAGATTTACTCATTCAAAATTTTTGACGATTGACGGGAAAATTTCTACAGTAGGAAGCGCAAACATCGACATAAGGAGCTTTGATCTTAATTATGAAGCAAATGTATTGATTTATGATAAAGAAAAAACGACCGAATTAGAAGAGATTTTTTTGGAAGATTTATCAATAAGTACTAAGTTACCGCAAGATTATTTTGAAAAGCTCCCTTGGATAATCAAATTTACCGAGTCTTTTTGTAGATTATTTTCAAATCTATTGTAAAAAAATTTATTTTCTATTGACAAGTTTCAATTAAGGTGTTATAATAAGAAAAATTAATATTATGTGAAGAGAGGGTTACCATGAAAAAAATTTCACATAAACATGAAATTACTGAAGTTAATACAAAAAATATAAAAAACAATGGATACTTTTACTTTTGGCATTGGAAAGACACCCAGTTTGGTGCCTTTCAATGCCTTTTTATGTCATAATTAGGCGAAGGCGAATTCAGATTGGGTGTCTACAAAAAGTAGGCACCCTTTTTTTATAGCTATTTTCAAAAACTCCAGGAGGTGTTTTTTAATGAAAAGATTAGTGTTAACATTGCTTTTGGTAAGTTTATTCACATTAACTTTTGCTGTCGTTAAAGTTGGTATTACACAGATAGTAGAACATCCTGCTTTGAATAAAATCTATGAAGGAATAGTAGATGTGTTAAACAGTTCTGGGCTAGATGTAGAAATTGAATATCAGAATGCCCAAAATGTATTTCAGAATGCGATAGCCATAGCAAAAAAGCTCAAAACTGATGTAGACATAATTGTAGCAATAGCTACCCCTTCAGCACAAGCAGCAGCAACCGAAATAAAAGATAAACCAGTAGTGTTTAGTGCTGTAACAGACCCAATAAGCGCAGGATTAATTCCAAAGTTTGGCAAAAATCCCGGAAATGTAGTTGGAATAAGTGATATGGTTCCTGTAGAGACTCATGTTAATCTTATTAAAACGATCTTTCCAGATGCCAAGAACTTGGCAGTACTTTATAACCCAGGAGAAGCAAATTCTGTATTTATAGCTCAAGAAACAAAAAAATATGGAAGTCAAGTAGGTTTAAATGTAATCGAAATAACAGGAACTTCGGCTAATGAACTGGTCACAGCGCTTCATGCTAATGCAAATAGAATAGATGTTGCTTATCTCTCTACAGATAATTTAGTGGCATCTTCCGCTGAAATTCTTGGACAAGTATTTGAAAAGTTAGGAATACCTGTGGTTGCTGGTGACGTTGATATAGCTAGAAAAACTGCTGTTTTAGGGTTCGGGTTTGATTATTATCGAGCTGGAGTTGAAACTGGACAAATTGTTCTAGATATAATAAATGGGAAAAGCCCTTCAGAGATAGAATCGAGAATAGTCAGTGCAGATGCTTTAACTTTTTACATAAACCTAGATAGAGCGGAAAAACTAAAAATAACTATACCCAAAGAATTCTTAGAAATAGCCGACGAAGTAGTAGGAGGATAATATAATGGATTTAATAGGTATAATAGAACAGGGACTAATAGCATCTTTGGCAGCTATAGGAGTGTTTATAAGTTTTAGAGTTATAGACTTACCAGATTTAACACCGGATGGGTCCTATGTATTAGGGGGAGCTGTTAGCATTTCTTTAATGTATGTAGGAGTACCCTGGATTTTGTGTTTAGTCTTTGGAGGCTTATTAGCAGGATTTTTTGGCGTGTTAACTGCAATAATCCACAACAAACTAGGAGTTAATTCCCTCCTTGCTAGTATATTAATAATGACTATGCTTTATTCAATAAATATTAGAGTTATGAACGGACCAAACATTTCAGTACCAAAAGAAACAGCACCTATGGAAGAGGCTCGATATACAGAAAAAACAAAATTAGACGATCTTTTGGGAATAAAATCAAGCACCTCAATTTCAGAGGTAGATACAACAAAACAAACTAAAAAAACTCTTTCACCATTTCGAGAAAAGTCAGGATATAATTCAACAATCTTAATAAGTTTAATAGTTTTGATTTCAGTTTTTAGCACTATTATCTTTCTTAGGACAGAATTTGGTATTGCATTGAGGGGATATGGTGGAAACAAAGAAGGCATTAAAAATTTAGGAATAAACCCAGAATTAATGAGTATTGTGGGGCTGTTTTTGGGTAATTTCTATGCAGGTTTAGCAGGTTCTTTATTCTCTATGTACGGCGGTTTTGCAGATGTTAACATGGGACAGGGAATTGTAGTTACTTCATTGGCGGCGGTTATACTAGGGGAAATAATTTTTGGAAGATTCCATTTGTTTTATAACATGATGTGTCCTGTAATAGGAGCAGTTGTTTACCAAATACTTCTAGCTTTGGCGATGAGATATGGTTATACAATAGGATTTCAGTCTAGTGACATGAAATTGGTTACCTCCCTGTTTATAATAATAGTTATAGGTTTAAGGAGGGTAGAAGTAAGAAAATGGTTGAACTTAAAAACATCAGAGTAGTTTATAATAAGAATCAAACTAATGAAAAAAAAGCTTTGGATGGATTGAATTTAACGATAAAAAAGGGAGAGTATGTAACAATAATTGGGCCTAATGGAGCTGGAAAAACGACTCTATTAAAGATTTTAACTGGAGAAATTCATCCAGAAGAGGGTGATTATGTATTAAATGGAAGAGATATTAAACACCCCAAACCATATAAGCTTTTTAGAAATGTAGGAATAGTATATCAAGAACCAGATCGAGGGGTATTTCCTGATTTAACCATCGAAGAGAACTTAATACTAGGATCAAAGAAAGGAAATAGGTTCTTCTCTTTTGGGAAATATCAGGGATTGGAATTGCTCAAGTCTTTAAATATGGGATTAGAAGACAGATTAAAAACAAAAGTTAAAGAATTATCTGGTGGTCAAAAGCAAGCCCTTGCGATGATTTTGGCTGCAATCACATATCCAGACCTGCTTTTATTAGATGAACATACAGCTGCATTAGATCCAAAAAATGTTGAGAAGGTAATGGAATTAACTTTGAAAATCAATACTGAAATGGGTTTAACAATCCTCATGGTAACGCATAACATGAAAATAGTGGAAAAGTACGCTAAAAGAATAGTTGAGATAAAAGAAGGAATAGTGACAAGAGATTTTATGTACGAAAGACCTCAATCACAAGTTGGCACCGACAGAATAAGAGCTTCTTTATAAAATTAGTAAAAAACGGAGTATAAATTTTGTACGTGACTCTCAATATGCGCCCCTATAATCTCCAATAACGGGGCCCCGTTCGGTCGGAAGAGACGCCCTAATACGGCGTCTCGTTTTTTTAAAGATGTTCGAGAAATACAATAATTTAGTTTGTAGTCTAGTAAAATTTATTTTTATTGAAAATGAAAAAACTTTGTATGATATAATAATTGCAGAATGTAAAAATATAAAACATTAAAAAATTAAAAGGATTGAGCAGTAAATGGGTATAAAAAGAGTGGATATATACTGGGAAATAGAAAATCCTGATAGAAACTTTTTCATCTCAGCATCAGCTGGAACAGGCAAAACTTATTTATTAACACAATACTACCTTAAAATTTTAGAAGCAAATTTTCCCAACGCTGATATAGTTGAAAATATACTTGCTGTTACTTTCACCAACAAAGCTGCTGCTGAAATGAAAAACAGAATAATGGAATCTGTATTGCAAAAATCTAGAGATGATCCTCCTCCTGGTTATGACAAACTTGAATGGACTAGATACTGGAATGAAATTAAAGTAAATTTATCTAGATCGTGGATTAGAACTATCGATAGTTTTTGTTCTCGAATAATACGAGAAAACAATATAGTAATAGGTGTCGACCCAAATTTTATTATCATGAATGATTTTCAAAAAAACAGAGAAATTGAAAAATCAGTTTTTTCTGCATTAAGGTTGGTGTTGGAATTATATGAAGATAAAGACATTGAATGGATAAACTCGTTATCCACAAAAAGAAAAGATAATACAGAAAAATACATAAAAGAACTGGAAGTAGAAAAAAAGAGGTTTAAATCTACTTTTAAATATATGTTAAAAGAAATGGGACTGGACCAATTAAAAAACGCTATAAATGAGATTATAAATAACTGGAGATTAGAAATTTCAAGGGTAAACCTTATTGAAGATTTTCCGCTATCAGATTCATCTTTTAGCGAAAGATATAAAAACATTTTGTGGTTATTGAGAATAATTTCTCTTATTGCATGTGAATTCTTCTTAGAGCAGACTGTGGATCTTTTCATGTATGACTTTAAAGCTGTGTTAGAAAAAGTTTTAGAGATATTTGAGGAGCCCTTAATTCTCAAAAAATATCAAGATAAATTTAAGTATATAATAGTAGATGAATTTCAAGATACCAATTATTTGCAAAAAGAGATTTTTGATAAGCTACATACTAAGGAAAATTATTTCTTCTATGTAGGAGACAGAAAACAGTCAATTTATAGGTTTAGAGGCGCGGATGTCTCCGTTTTTTCTAAGACCTTAGCTGATTCAAAAAATTCTTCAGAAGAAATTCTTCTTGGAGAACTTACCATAAACAGAAGATCTCACAAAGAAATAATAGATTTTGCCAATTTTATTTCAGAAAACGTTTTATTCAACAAGGAAAATATTAAGATGGAAGATATAGATCCCATTTTGTTAGAATCTTTTTCCTTTAATTCTGGAGACACGTTTCTTCCAGAAATTCCTCCCAGAGAAGATGAAGTTATTCCTTCATTAACAGATTCAGATAAAAAAAGAATTAAATATGTGACCGTTAATGAAGACGAAGAGATGAAGTTGAGTAAAAGGGAGGATCGTGTTTTGTATGAATCTGAAACTATTGCAAAAGTAATAAAAAAATTGATAGGTCAAGAAAATGACTTTTTGGTGAGAACAAATGGCGAGTTAAGTTATGAAAGAAGAAAAATTGAACCTAAGGATATAGTTGTACTCGCAAAAGAATTAAAATACTCTGAAAAAGTTATCAGAGAAGTTTTTTCAAGATATGATATTCCTTTTTACATATCAGGAAGCAAATCTTTTTATAGCAGACCAGAAATACAAGCAATATTTGTAGCTATAAGTTGTGTTCAAAATCCTTACAATAACTATGAATTTGTTAAATATATGATGTCACTGTTGGTAGGAATGAGTTTTCAAGATTTATCAAAATTGGTTCAATACCAAGAAGGTTCATTTTTTGAAACATTCGAAAAAATAAAAGACATGTTTTCTGATGATATAGTTAACAGCTATGAAGTTTTAAAAAAATATAAAGATCTTAAATATTATTTGACCCCGGCTGCAATATTCAAAGGAATAATAAATGAAAACAACTATTTTTTAAAACTATCACTAACAAGTGAACCAGAAGTAGCGATATCTAACGTTAAAAAACTAATGAATGAAGCTGAAAATTATAACAATATAGCGAATTCTTTTTCAGAATTAGTAAGATATTTAAAAAGCGCAACCTCTCTTTCAGAAGAGGAAGCTTCTATTGAAGATGAGACTTCTAATAGTGTAAAAGTGATGACCATCCATAAAGCCAAGGGATTAGAATTCCCTATAGTAATATTGATGGGCTTACATAACGATATAAGATTTAAAAAAATTCACGATTATGTTGATATAGAATTTTCACTGCCAGATGCCGACGGTAAAAGATACTATCTTCTTAAAAATAGAGCTTTTGATGGAATATTTCAAGAAAGTGATAACTGGATTTTAAAATGGTTTAAAAATAATGATTTTTTAGAGTTAACAGAAGCCCACAGGCTCACCTACGTTGGTATAACAAGGGCAAAAGATTTGCTTATTCCTATTTTAGTTTCAGCGGATAAAAAAGAATCTTACAATAACTTTTTTGAAATTAATAGAGATGGGCATCTGGATATGGTGGATGTAATCGATAGTGCTGATATAGAACTTAAGGATGAAGAAGAACAAACTAGCAAAATTTACTCCGATATTTTATTTAAAGAGGTTCCTCAAGAAAATCTAAAAGATTTTAGAAATTTAGCTTACAAGCAATATATAGCTCCTACTTATTTAATTCAAGAAGTTAAGCCTTCAGAATTACAGATGGCAGAAGATTTGGAAGATAGCCAAATTAGTTTATCTTTTACCTTCAAACCCGATAAATTGTTCTCTGAGCAAACGCTATTGACAAAAGGTTCAGAGTTGCACAAAAAATTATGCAGTGCCCAAAATCTAAGCCATATAAAGAATATGATAGAGAACAAAGAATTGCCAGAGGGGTTTGATGAATTAGAAATAATTAAAAAGGCCTTTTCACCAGAACCTAATAAGATTATAAAAAATGAGTGGCGACTTATGAAAAGTGTAAAATATCAAGACAGAGAATATATGCTTTTTGGAATTCCTGATAAAGTAATAATTCAAAATGGAGAAATAGAGATTCTAGATTACAAATTTTCAGACTTGAATGATCCAAAAAAGATAAAAGATTATAATTTTCAAATTCAATTTTATTTATATTTACTTAAAGATTTTGGCAAACCAAAAGCTGGCTATATAGTTAGTTTAAAAACATTAATGGAACCAATAAAGATAGTATACAACGATAATTTTGAAGAAATTCTCTTAAGTATCTTAAAAGAGATAGAGTGACAAAGGCATTAGAAATATTGGAATGAGTATCTTCAGGATGGTAGGGGTAGGAAATACGGGACTTTCACCAAGGCTTTTCTACTTCGGTTAAAACATAGACAGATATATTTTTAGAGTTTCAACGAGGACATCAAGATCTATGTGGAAGGCATTTTAGAAATGGGATTTTTCTAAAAATAAGATTTTGAATTTATAAGAGGTACAAGGGTTGAGCCCTCTCCCCCTTTTGGTAGGAGAACCCAAAAACTGTAAGGAGTTACTACATGAGTGCCTTTGAATAAAAAGCGGTTTAAAATTTTAAAATGTAGCTATTAACTTAATCAAAGGAGGAAGGAAAAATGAAAAACAAGATAAGCAAAAAAGTTGATTTTCTGAGCCAAGAAATCATTAATAGTTGTAAAAAATTCATTTCTATAAATTCAGTTAATCCTAGAACAGGGGGGCCTGGTGAAAAAGAAGCAGCCGAATGGTTAGAATCTTTACTAAAAGGATGGGCTTTTGATGAGATTAAAAGATATGATGCCCCAGACAAAGAGGTTGAATATGGATATAGGCCTAATATTATCTCGATATATAAAGGGAAGAATCCAGAAAAGACTATTTGGTATGTCACCCACATGGATAAAGTTCCTGCCGGAGATTTGAGTCTATGGGAAACAGATCCCTTTACACCTGTAGAAAAAGACGGGAAGATATTTGGACGCGGAAGTGAAGATAATGGTGCATCACTAATAGCAACTATATATGCAGTAAAAAGTATTATGGACCTCGGAATTAGGCCAAAAAATAATATTGCAATAGCTTTAGTTTCTGATGAAGAAACAGGTTCAGATTATGGAATAAAATATCTTCTGAAGCAAGAAATATTTAATAAAGAGGATTGGTTCTATGTACCAGATGCAGGGAATAGTAGAGGAGATTTTATCGAAATTGCAGAAAAGTCGATAATGTGGGTAAAAATTACTACGCTAGGTAAGCAAGGGCATGCTTCAATGCCTAATGTTTCAATAAATGCCCATCGTGCTGGTATGGAATTTGCTTTGGCGTGTGACAAGTACGTACATGAAAATTATAATTTAAAAGATGACTTATTTGATTATCCCTATTCATCTTTTGAACCAACAAAAAAAGTTGCTAATGTAGAGAATGTTAATACAATTCCAGGAACAGACATAATATACTTTGATGGAAGAATATTGCCAAATTATGACATAGATGAATTGATCGAGGACTTAAAAAAGCTTTCAAGAGAATTCGAAAAAAAGTTAAATGTTAAGATAAATATCGAACCTTACCATATAGAAAAGGCTGCCTCACCAACTTCACAAGATCATCCATCAATCCTTCTGCTAAAAGATAGTATAAAAGAATTAAGGAACTTCGAACCATTTGTTGGAGGAATAGGTGGTGGTACATGTGCAGCAATTGTTAGAGCAGCGGGATTTCCTGCAGTAGTATGGTCTACAAAAGATGGTACTGCTCATCAGCCTAACGAATACGTGAAGATCGAAAATTTAATAAATGATACAAAAGTTTTTGGATATTTAATGTCTCAATTGTAGGAAAATAGAATTCTTTAACTTTATGGTTATTGGGGGCCGGAAAATGTACATCAAATTATGGCAGAATACTCATTTTGAAAAAATAGACTACTATGAAACAATCCAGGAGGCTGTAAATAGGCTTATTTCCATCGGAGACGCACTTATGGTTATAAGACGAGACGGCACTTTGTATAATCTTTTATCGCAAAGTGATATGGAGTTTTTGAAAACTTATGATCCAAATAAAAGATTAATAGAGATTCTGGATCCAACTGATAGTTTTCTATTTGATGATGATTTAGTGGAAGATGCCTTAGTGATTATGTTAGATAATCGAGTTAAAGTTTTACCTGTTGTTGATAGTGAACTGTATCCTGTTGGCACCTTTGGCTTTTTTGAATTATTAAAAGCGTTTAAAACAATTTCTGCAATGGATGAGGCAGGTACACGAGCGATTATAAAGATTAAAGACGAACCAGGAGAGTTAAATAAGGTTTTGAGCGTGTTTGCTCAAGAGAAAATCAATGTTTTATCATTGATGACCGCTAAGATATCAGAAAACAAAAGAATGGTTAGTTTAAAACTAGGTATTAAAGATATAAATAAGATCTCAGAAATTCTAGAAGATCAAGAAATTGAATATGATGGGATTTATGAAGAAGACAAAGGAAATTAAGAACAAGAAAATTAAAGTAAGGAGGTTCCTATGTGAAAATTGCATATATCTCATATGAAGTTTCTCCCTACGCAAAGGCAGGAGGATTAGCAGATGTAGCCGGAGCTCTACCCATATATTTAAAAAAAATGGGTGTAGAACCATACGTAATTATGCCTTTGCATAAAAGTATTGAAAAAAATTTTGATGTTTCTGAGTTTAAATTGGTTAGGGAAAATTTAGTCCCAGATTCTCATAGTTACAAAACACCTTTTTCTGTATTTCAGAGTTATTTACCAAATTCTGAGGTAAAAATATACTTTATAAAAACAGATAAATTATTTGACTCCAACAATATATACGAAGAAGAGAACATATTTTTAAAAACCTCCTATTTTTGTGATGCTTCTTTAAAAACCATAAAAGAAGTGGAGCCAGATACAGATGTAATAAATATCAATGACTGGCATACATCTCTTATACCCGTCTACCTAAAGACTAATTATTATGAAGATATCTCTCTTAGAAAGATAGCCACAGTATTAACCATACACAACATTGGATATCAAGGATTATTTGATTCTGGAGTACTAACAACAGCAGGTTTACCTTCTTATCTTTTTAATATGGAAGCCTTGGAATTTTATGGAAAAGTCAACATATTAAAAGGTGGAATTATGTTTAGTGATGTTATCAACACTGTTAGCCCAACCTATGCAAAAGAAATACAAACAAAAGAATACGGATTTGGGTTAGAAGGGATTTTAAAGATAAGATCAGAAGATCTTTACGGCATATTAAATGGGATAGACTACTCTGTGTACAATCCACTAACCGATCCCTCTATTTTTCATCCAATAAAAAGCTATGATGACAAGATAAAAAATAAAAGAAAATTGCAAGAATATCTCAATCTACCTCAAAAAAAGGGCTCGACAATCATTTCTTTTATAGGTAGATTATATGAACAAAAAGGAATAGATTTGATAACAAATACAATAAAATACCTACTACTTGCTGATGTTCAATTCATAATTCTTGGAACAGGAAATGAAAAATATGAGCAATTTTTCAGATCTTTACAAAAAGAATATACACAAAAGGTTTCTATAAATATTACTTTTGATACAGATTTAGCCCAAAAAATATATGCCGGTTCAGATATCTTTATTATGCCTTCAAGATATGAACCATGTGGACTAGGTCAAATGTACTCAATGAGATATGGAACAATTCCAGTTGTTAGATATACTGGAGGATTACAAGATACAGTTTTGGAATTTGATCCAGTTTCAAAAGCTGGGACAGGTTTTGGTTTTTATGAATATAGTGAAAGTGCTTTGTTATACACTACTTTGAAAGCTATTTATTATCATCAAAAGAAAAAGGATGATTGGAAAATATTATTTAAAAACTGTATGAGTGCAGATTTTTCATACGAAAAAACTGCAAAAGAATATATAGAACTCTACAAAAAAGCAATGGCCAAAAAAAGTTAAATTCTAAGACTTAAAAAAATTACAATAGGTAGGTGGCGCATATAAAATGATAGAACTGCGGAAAGATCCTATAGTAAGGAGATGGGTTATTATATCTTCAGAAAGGTCAAAAAGGCCCATGGATTTTAAGAAGAACGTGGAAGAGCCAGAGACAATTTTTTGCCCTTTTGATTACGGAAATGAATACAGTACCCCTCCTGAAGTTTTAGCTTTCAGAGATCCTTCTTCAAAGCCAAACTCTTCTGGTTGGTGGCTTAGAGTTGTTCCAAATAAGTTTCCAGCCTTAAGTACAGAGCACGAATTAAAAAAACAAGGATACGGTATATATGATAAAATGACAGGATATGGATATCATGAAGTAATAATTGAAACACCTGAACATAACACGTCTCTTGCTAAGATGCCGGAAAGTCAAATTAAAGAAATAATGTGGGCTTATGTTAAAAGATTTCAAGAAATCAGAAAAGATAAAAATATTAAATATATTCAAATATTTAAAAACAAAGGAAGAGAAGCAGGAGCTACCCTTTCCCACCCACATTCACAGCTCATAGCAACACCAATGGTTCCCATCACAATACGTTCAGAAATAGAAGGTGCCAATTCTTATTATGATTTTAGAGAAAGATGTGTATTTTGCGATATAATTTCCCAAGAATTAACTGAAAAGGTTAGAGTTGTGTTCAAAACAAAAGAATTTGTAGTAATTGAGCCCTACGCTTCTCGATTTCCTTATGAAACCTGGATATTACCTTTAAAACATTCCCATGATTTTGGAAGTATAGAAGCAAATCCTCCCATAGTTGAAGATCTGGCAAAAGCTATTTCAATCATAGCCAAAAAGTTTGAGAAAAAGATTGATGACCCTCCTTTTAATCTAGTTATACATACAGCACCTTTTGTAGAAGGACTTGAAATTTACTATCATTGGCACATTGAAATAATACCAAGACTAACGAATATTGCGGGTTTTGAATGGGGTACAGGATTTAACATTAATCACATAGCTCCCGAACAAGCTTGTGCAGATTTAATTGAGTAAAAAATTAAAACAAAATTATCATGGTACTTTACGCTACAAAATTGTTTAAAATGTGATTATGTTAGAATACCATTTTGTCAAACCAATAAAAGTAGCTTTAATAAATTTATGAATTAATGCCATTTTTAATAATATTATATAAGCGAACCTTGTTTTCTAACTGTTTAATAAATTTTTCGATACTAAGAATAAAACTTTTTAAAAATAAGAAACCCGAAATTGTAAAAATTATGAGAAAAAGTAAGTTAAACAGTTATAAATACATTTAATCTTCGTTAATCTTCTTTCATTCTATCTAATCTTATTTGCTTATTTTTTAAATATAACCTATAATAAAAATAAACTTACTTTCCTTAGTAAAGAAAGTAAGTGAGATAAATTACTTCATTAATAATAACATAAAGGAGAAAATAATGTCTATAATAGGAAGCAGAGAATTAATAAGGGATATAAATGAAAAAACAATTTTAAAAACAATATTTCTAGAAAAACAAATTGATAGGGCTTCACTTGCTAGAAAAACAGGACTAAGTAGTGCTACAGTGACGAAAATAGTTTCAAGTTTGATTCAAAAAGGTTTAATAGTTGAGGTTGGGGAAAGTGATTCAACCGGTGGAAGAAAACCAATTTTACTTTGTGTAAATAAAGATTATGGAAACATTTTGGGGGTTAAAGTGGGAGTGGGATATTTATACATAATGATAACCAATTTAAATGGGGACGTACTATCAAAATCGCGACTAGATTATGGTGAAGAAGCAGATCCCGTAAAAATTACCAACATAATAAAAAATTATGTTGATGAGCAAAACAAAAATAGTCTAGTTGGAATAGCGATTGCAGTTTCAGGAACAGTAGACCCTAAAAAAGGTATAGTACTTGATTCATTCCTTCTAAATTGGAAGAATGTAAAACTTGCTAGTTTAATAAAACATGTACTTAAAGCACCAGTATATTTAATTAATGATGTGGATTCTTTTACTATAGCCCACTTATGGAAAGGAAAATTAGTCAATTATAAGAATGCGTTAGTACTTACTTTAGGAACAGGAATTGGAGGATCGATTGTTATTGGAGGTGAACTGTATACAGGTAATGGAGGGGCTGGGGAATTTGGTCATATGACATTGATTGATAAAGGTAATACCTGTAGTTGTGGGAGTCAAGGTTGTCTAGAGTCTGAGGCAGGATTTGATGCACTTGCTACCAAAATTTATGAGAATACTAAAAATATAGTACTTAAAGAAGCGTATAGAGATTACAAAAATCTTGAAACTTCTCAGATTGACTTTTTAAAATTGGCTCTTAAAGAAGATGAAAAAATATTCAAAAAAGTTTTTGATGAGTATTCATACATAATAGGAATTGCTATTAAGAATTTAATTAATATCTATGCACCTGAATGTATCTTAATTGGCGGGGAAGCTTTAGAATTTTCTGAATATTTCCTTGAAAAGTCTATCAAGTTTGCAAAAACTGCTTCTTTTGGTAATTTGGGTGAAAGAGTAACTTTTGAAATAGATAATCTTGGAGCAGATGCTTGGATTTTAGGAGGAATTTATAAAGTAATTCAAGAAGAGATTTTTTATGTTGATATTCAGAAAAACGGCTAAAAGAATTTTGGAGGAATCATAATGAAATTGAATAAAAAAGCTAAAAAGAACATAACGATATTTTCTTTTCTTTTACCTAGCATATTAGCTTTTTCAATATTCTCAGTGTTTTCAATTTCGTTTTCTTTCTTTTTAAGTTTTACTGATTGGGACATTTTGACACCCTTTAGTTTCATGGGTTTTGAGAATTATTCTAATATTCTTCATAGTGAAGAGTTTTGGAGAGTTTTAAAAAATACGCTTTACTACATGGTTTTATATATCCCGCTTATAATTATTTTTTCTCTTATTGTAGCTTTACTTTTAAATGTAAAGAGTAAAGCTACTAACATATTTAGAACGATCTTTTTTATTCCTGTTTTAACTTCATGGGTTGCAGCAGCTATGTTGTGGAGATGGTTATTGAGTCCCTACTATGGACCTGTGAATGCAATATTCCAGTTTTTTGGGATTCATGGCCCAAATTGGTTATATGATTCAAGATGGGCGATGCCAGCAATAGTTCTAGCGAGCTTATGGAAAGATGTGGGATATTTTGGTCTAATTTTTCTTTCTGGTCTACAAGCAATCGATCCTTCTTATTACGAAGCGGCCGAAATTGATGGTGCCTCTGCGATTCAAAGGTTTTTAAGAATTACGTTTCCGTTGCTCTCTCCATCTGTTTTTTTTGTTTTAATTATTACTTCCATTAATTCTTTTCAGTTGTTTCCACAAGTAATGATTATGACACAAGGAGGCCCTTTTGGTTCTACTGAAGTGTTTATGGAAAGGATTTATTCTTATGCCTTTAAGTATTATGAGATGGGTTATGCATCGGCGTATTCCTGGATACTTTTTGTTTTTATCTTCTTGTTTACAGTATTACAGTGGATTTTCCAAAAAAGGTGGGTTCACTATGAAACATAAAAAATTAATTTTTAAATTATTATATTATTTAATAATGATTATTCTGTCTATTTTTATGATTCTGCCGTTATTTTGGATGATAACTACATCTTTAAAAGAAAGTGGAGCATTAACTGCAATACCGATAGAATGGATTCCAAAAAAAGTTAGCTTTAAATCATATTCAAAGTTGTTTACTATATTTCCCTTTGGTAAGGCATTTATTAATAGCGTAGTAGTATCTCTTGCAATAACATTTATAAATGTTTTTTCAGCAAGTATGGCAGCTTATGTATTTGCTAAGATGCCTTTTAAAGGAAGAGAAGTTTTGTTTGGAATATTTCTTTCTACTATGATGATCCCAGGAAGTGTAACGTTGATACCCAATTATCTTATATTAAGAAACTTACATCTTTTAAATAGTTATTTAGGAATTATATTACCCTCCTTTTTCAATATTTTTGGTATTTTTATATTGCGTCAGCACATTCGGACAATTCCAGATGATTTTATAGATGCAGCTGTTATGGATGGTGCTTCCCAATGGAAAATCTTTTTTAATATAATAATTCCTCTTTCTAAACCAAGTATAGCTACTCTTGCGGTTATTACCTTTATGGGTGCCTGGAACGATTATTTGTGGCCTCTTATAGTTTTGACTGATAAAAATAAGATGACTCTCCCAGTGGCTCTCAGTATGTTAAATGGGCAATATTCCACAGAATACAATTTACTTATGGCTGGAGCACTTATATCTATCATTCCTATCCTTATTGTATATGCTTTTGCACAAAAATATTTTGAAGAAGGCCTTACAGCAGGAGGAATAAAGGGATAATAACTAAGTTATTAGCTTTATATCCTTTCTATATTATAAAGTAACCTTTGCCAGATCCTAAAACTTATCATAAAAAAGGAGGTGATTTTTAAATTTTGAGTGCATTTTTTGCAGAAAAAAGGTTTAAAAAATATATTGTTGAGGAGATGTGTGAGTATGAAGAAAACTATAAATATTATTTTGGTGGCATTGGTAATTATGGTTTTTTCGATAGGTTTTGGGGTTACGACTATTAAGTTCATGAATTTTTCGTGTGCAGGTGGCAATGAAAAATATTTAGATGAATGGAAAGAAATATTTGAGAAGCAAAATCCAGATATAAAAGTTGAGATTGAAACGGTGGGTTTTGGTGACTATTTTACGAAGTTAGCTACAGTGATAGCTGGCGGGAATTCCCCAGATGTTTTTGAACTTAATTATGAAAACTTTAATACATATGCTTCAAAAAAAGTTCTATTTAATTTGGATGAATTGATAAAGCAAACTGGTTATGATCTGAGTATAATTAATAAAAACGCGTTAGAAGCGTTTCAAGTTGCTGGCACCCAGTATGGTCTTCCCTATAGTTTTTCAAATGTTATTTTGATATACAACATGGATCTTTTTGACAAAGCAGGAGTTTCCTATCCGACAAATGAATGGACTTGGGATGATGTTTTCTCTGCTGCTCAAAAGATAAGGGCCCTTGACCCAATGATATTCGGTATATATCAGCCTATAACCTTCAATGAATTATATAAAATGGTTCAACAAAATAATGGAAGTCTTTTAAATGAAGATGGAACTGCTTTTACTGTAAATAAACCGGAAAACGTAGAAACTTTACAATACATGGTAGATAGGGTATTAAAGTACAATGTAATGCCTACAGATGCCCAAATGGCTGGAATGGGAGATTGGGATCTTTTCATTTCTGGAAGATTGGGTATGATTGTTACGGGTTCCTGGGCATTTCCTACTTTTAAAGAAAAAGCTGATTTTAATTGGGATATAGCAGTAGAGCCTGGAAATAAAAAGAAGGCGACCCATTTCTTTTCAAACGGTTTAGTTATGAGTAAAGATACAAAAAAGACTGAAGCAGCCTTCAAATGGATGACGTTTTTATCTTCTAGTAAAGAAGTTGCGGAAAGTAGAGTTAAAGCAAATTGGGAATTACCAGCTGCAATGTATCCAGAGATAATTGAATTATACAAAAAAGATACTCCACCATATAACAAAGAAGCAGTGTTCGAATCATTAAATTATTTAGTAACTCCACCACCAATAGTAGAATACCAAAAAGCAGCAGATATAATCGATAAGCATCTAGAGGCAGCAAGATACGGAAAGAAAACCCCACAGCAGGCTTTAAATGACGCTCAAGCTGAACTTGAGAAGGCGATTAAATTAAAATAATTAATTTTTGAAAGGAAGAGTGAGAAAAATATATGGAAATAATACATAAACCTTATGGAATGGACGATCCATATATTAGCTTCCCTGGGATTGAAAGATATCCCAGGGATCCACTTATTAATGATGAAGTGAAAATAAATTTTCAAGCAACGCCCATTTTAGGTCAAAGAGCATGGATTGAATATAAGCGTGAGGGACAAATATATGAAAGTCGTGCTCAGTTTCAAAATAATGTTGGAGATATGGCAGAATGGTATGGATTTATTCCTCCAGTAAAAGTTGGAACAAACGTTGAATATAGGATAAGGGTAGGAACTGGTAAAAAGAATTCTTTTGTAAGTGATTGGTTTTGCTACACAGTTAAAGAATGGAAAGAAGATGTTTTTAAAGAACAACTTTTATTCAAAGGAAATGGAGATAAAAGTAGAATTAATAAGATCGAATTTTTGACAGATGAAAAAGATGTATATAACATTCGGATTTGTGTAAAAAGGAAAAATCGAGAGAAATTTTTTGGTTTAGGTGAGCACTATGAGGATTTAGAGATAACTGAAGGAGTTAGATATGTTCATGTTTTTGATCAATATAAAGTTCAAAGAGAAAGAGCATACGCCCCTGTTCCATTTTTGTTTTCAAATATAGGATTTGGAATGCTTATTAACACAGGATTTAGGACAAAGTGGGATTTTTCTTTGAATGATGTCAAAATAGAAATTGATACATTAGGGCAGCCTTTGATGAATAAAATAGAAATTTATTTATGGGAAAACGAGAGTATGAAAGATTCTATTGCTAACATATATAGAATATCTCAACCCAAAGTTCCTCCTATATGGGTATTTGGTCCTTGGATGTCTGCAAATGAGTGGAATTCCCAGAAAAAAATTGAACGAGTAGTACAAAAGACATGTGAATATGACATTCCTGCTACTGTGTTGGTTATTGAAGCATGGTCTGATGAGCAAACATTTTACATTTTTAATGGGGCTGAATATAAGGAAAAAAACGGAGAACAAGCGTTTGCTTTAGAAGATTTTAATTTCAAAGAACCTTGGCCAAACCCAAAAAAGATGATAGAAGAACTCACACAGAAAAATATCAAATTGATTCTATGGCAAATACCGGTTTTAAAATACTACGATCAATTTGAAAAACAGCATAAAAATGATGTTGATTATGCTCTAAAAGCTAATTATGTTTTGAAAACCGCGGATGGAGATCACTATAGGATTCCAAAGGGAAGATGGTTTGAAAACAGTTTTGTAGTTGATTTTTACAATGAAGAGGCCTCAAAATGGTGGGCAAGTAAACGTAAATATTTAGTGGAAGAATTAGGCGTGGCAGGTTTTAAAACAGATGGTGGGGAACATTTATGGGGACGAGATTTAATTTCAATTGACTCAGAACTAGAAAGCACCCAATTAAGGAATTTATATCCTGAAAAATATTTTGAAACTGCAAAATCAATTCAAAAAGATAAACTTATTTTATTCAGTCGATCTGGATATATCCATACGCCGAATAACACCTTGTTTTGGGTTGGTGATGAAGATTCGGAATATGAGGCTTTAAAAGCTAATATTATTGCTGGTTTAAATGTCTCTCTATCAGGTAATCCGTTTTGGGGATGGGATATAGCAGGTTTCAGTGGAGATCTTCCCGAACCCGATCTATACAATAGATCTTGCGAGTTGGCTGTTTTTACTCCAATATTTCAATTTCATTCAGAACACCCTGGAGATCCTGTACCTAGTGCCGAAAGGTCACCTTGGAATATGGCTGATTACTATAAAAATAATCAAATAATAGACAATTATAGATTTTATGCTTCTTTAAGAATGAATTTATCGCCATATATTTTTCAAGAGGCTAAATTTAGTGTAGAAAGAAATTGTCCACTCACTTGTCCAATATGGCTAGACAACAGTAAGTTTGATGACCAACCTTTGGCTTATTTTTTTGGTAGAAGTATAATTGTCTATCCAAAAATTTCTAAACAATGTGATGAAGATAAAATTACGTTACCTTATGGAACATGGTTAAGTTTATGGGAAGGTGAATGGGTACAAAGCGAAGAAGAACCGTTATATTATATTTCTAAGAAGTATCACCCCGTATTTTTGAAGAAAGGTTCAATTATTCCGTTAAGTATAGATAAGTCTAAAAGCTTGGGAGAACCTCATTGGAGTCAGGATTTTAACGCTGTTTTAGTTGTCGATGATCTAGAAAGATGTAGAAAAGATCGTGATTGTTTAAAAACCTATCTTGAAGAAATTGAAATAATAAAAAAAGAATTTGATAAAAAAGAGCTTATGATAGGCTTTCCCAGCAAAAAAGAAAAAGAAATTATTGGAATTGAATGGATTACTTTATAACTTTTTACAACCATAATGTGATTCTTAATTTGAAATGGTATAATAATCGTAAGTCTTTTATATTCTTTATATTAGTTATCTTATAAAATAGTCTAATATTTTAGAAAACCTAGAAAGGATTATTTTATAGTAAGTCTAATATTTATACAGGAGGAGGAAATATGTTTAAAAAGTTACAAATTTCAAGTCAAACAACCTTATACAGAAGTGGTAGACCTTTTAAAACCGGTGCCATTATTTTAAATTTAAATGAAGATGATTTTCAAGAAAGTTCTACAATTCCATATTTTAAAATTGAAGTGAATGATAAAGAAACAAACCTTATTTATCAGATGCAAAAAGACGATGTTGTTTATGGTTTAGGAGAAACCTTAGGTGCTTTAAATAAAAGAGGGAAAGTCTATCAGTTTTATGCCACAGATGATCCACACCATACCCCTGATAAAAAGGCTTTATATGGTTCACACCCCTTTATGATCTTAGATGGGGAACAATCTTTTGGATTGTTTGTTGACTATCCATCTGAAATTATTTTTGATATAGGATTTACTCATAAAGATTACATTAAGATTACTATTACTTCGAAGGATTTTGATATTTATTTATTTGATTGTGATGAAAAATTGACCATAATAAAGGAGTATTTTGCCTTAACAGGTAAACCTTATATTCCTCCAAAATGGGCTTTTGGGTATCAACAATCTAGATGGAGTTATTTTTCTGAAGAAGAAGTTAGAAATATTGCAAATAAGTATAGAAAGCTTGGAATACCCTTAGATGCGATATATACAGATATTGACTATATGGATGGTTATAAAGTGTTTACCATCAATCGAGAAACATTTCCAAACTACGAAGAAATGGTTAGAGATTTGGCTAACATGGGAATTAAAGTTATTCCTATCATTGATCCTGGAGTAAAGATAGAAGAAGGTTACCATATGTATGAAGAAGGAAAGAAAAACAAATATTTTTGTGTAGATAAAAATGGAGAGGATTTTGTCGCAGCTGTTTGGCCTGGGCTAACTCACTTTCCCGATTTTTTGAATTCTAAGACAAGGAAATGGTGGGGTAGTCAATACAAGATATTTACGGATATGGGCGTAAAAGGTATTTGGAATGATATGAATGAACCCTCTATTTTCTATACCCCAACGAGGGTACAGAGATTGTTTGAGTCTTTAGAAAAAGCTAAAGTCGAAGAAAACGGGTTAGGAGAGAAATTATCTTTGATTCAAGAAGCTGTTAAAAATATACCTAATAACAGGGAAGACTATAAAAGTTTTTATCATAGATTAGATGACGGAACATTAATAAACCACGATCTTGTACATAATTTATACGGTTTTAAAATGACAGAAGCAACTGCAGATGCTTTAAAAACTCTCTTACCTAATGAAAGACTGCTTTTACTATCGAGAAGTAGTTATCCTGGGCTCCATAGAATGGCTTCAATATGGATGGGCGACAATATGTCTTGGTGGGAACATATGTTAGTGAATATTAGAATGCTTCAATCTTTAAATATGATGGGATTTTTCTATACAGGTGCAGATATAGGTGGTTTTGGAGGAGATGCCTCGCCTGAATTAGTGGTAAGATGGATGCAACTTGGAGTTTTTAATCCTTTTTATAGAAACCATACTGCTTTAAATACAAGGCCTCAAGAACCATGGCAGTTTGATGAAGAATCTTTGAATATAATGAGAAATACAGTTAGACTTCGATATGCGCTTTTACCTTATACATATTCTGAATATATGAACTGTGTTAAAGAATCAGAACCTTTTATAAAACCTTTATCTTTTGTATTTGATGGAAAGAAAGAAAAAAATATTGAAGATCAGTTTATGTATGGTAATTCTGTGATGGTTGCCCCTGTTCACGAACAAAACAAAAAAGGTAGATATGTATATCTGCCAGATGTAAGATGGCTCAATTGGACTGCCTCAAAATTTGAAGAAAGAAATATGAAGGTATATAAACCTGGAGACTATTACGTTGAAGCAGGTTTAAGCCAAATTCCACTTTTTATAAAAGAAAACAACCTACTAATTTTGACAGAACCGATGAACTATGTAGGAGAAAAAGATATTACTGAGTTGTGGGTTGTTGGGCTAGTGACTTCTCAGGCAGTTTATACTTATTACGATGATGATGGGTTGACCTACAATTTTGTAAAAGGTGAATTTGGACATTTGAAAATAGAAGTTTTAAAAGAACTTAACAATTTTAAAATTCACGTAGAAAAAGAAGATCCAAAAAACATGATAAAAGTTAAAAAGATTCACTTTGAGCTATATGATGAAAATGGGAATGTTATAAAAAAAGACATGACAATATAGTCTATTTAAAACACTACGACCTTTGAGTCGTAGTGTTTTAAATTCTAATAATATTTTTCTCTAACAATCTTACTGCGTAATGCCTTTCATTGATCTCTTATCTTCTTTTTTGTAAACTTCAGAAATACCCGTTATTAAATTAATGAGGCTGCAGACAATAACAATAATCAAAGAAATTATAAGATAAAAAGCTAAAAAAACAAAAATACTTAAATTTTCTCCAAAGATGGTACAGGTGAGTAAAAGTATAGCTATAATACTAAATAGAACCTTTAAGGAAGTTAAAGGTATAATATGAGCACATATTGAAAAAATCAAAGAGATTGTTAATTTTGTTAGATAATTTATCTCACTTAACAATTTTTGTCCTTCTTTTTGTTTTTATGTGTTATAGTCAACTATAACCCATATTTTAAAAAAAGTCAAGCATAATACACAAGCGGGATCTGAGTAATTTTGAGGAAAAAGGGGACTATAAACATTTTAATCAAAAATTCATAAAGAAGATATAATATTTGAAAAGAAAAGAACTTTAGAAATAAATAATTTTTAAAATACGATTTTGAAATAAAGAAAGTGGAAGGTATAGATTTTTCTTTTTTCGATTAAAATAATGAAGAAGTTAAATAAATAGATTAAAATAGAAAAATATGTAGAAGTGAGAAGGACTTTATCAAAAGTGGAAGTTGAAAAATTGTTATATTTGAAAGGAGGTGATTAACATGAAAAAAATATGGTTAGTATTTTTAATTGTAGGGGTCATTTCGATAATATATGCACAGGGCTTTTTTCATGAGAAAAATGATTATTTTCTTAAGATTTCCTTTGTAAAAGGAACAACTGTTTCAGATTCTAAACCTAAGGATCAAAGTCCACCACCATGGGCTCCAGCTCATGGCTACAGAGCAAAATATACCTATCGTTACTATCCAGATGCTTGCGTATATTACGATACAAATAGAAGACTCTATTTCTATTTTTCAAACGAAAAATGGAACTTTTCAGCGTCTCTACCTTCTTTTATCAAGGTAGACCTTGGTCAATCCATTGTATTAGAAATGGATGTTGATAAACCATATATATTTCATTCAGAAGTTATTAAAAGATATCCACCAAAAAAGTGAAAATTCTCAAAAAGAAGATTATCATGTAAAACAATAAATAGACAAAAAACTCGTTTTTAACTGGGTTCGCCCCTCTCAATATGTGGCAGCTAACTTAAGCTGCCAATTTTTGTTTTGTAATTATAAACTGAAATTATTATATGTAGCATTGGAGAAGATAAAATAAAAAAAGGCTTAGGATATATCCTAAGCCTTTAATATAGTTTTTTATTCATTCATTTATCCATTTAAAAACTTCTTCTTTTGAGATAGTTGCTAAGCCAATATAATTATCTGCGGCCCCGTAATATACGTAATATTGGTCATTGTATTCTACCATGGCATCAGAAAACACTACATTTGGAACTCCTCCAAAAATTTCCCATGTTTCTTCTGGTTCTAAAATAGGTTCTTCAGATCTTTTTAAAACCTTTGAGGGATTATCTAAATGTAAAAGAATGAATCCAAGTCTGTAAATAGGTCTTACATCTTCTTGGACTCCGTGATATAAAAGCAACCAACCATAAGGGGTTTTCAACGGAGGACCTCCTGCACCAATTTTTAGATTATCCCAATAGTTTTTGCGTGGTGAAGCGACTTTTACATAATTTCCCCATTGCTTTAAATCATCAGAATATGCAAACCAGATGTCTGGTTCTAATCTATGGATTAAAATATATTTGTCTTTTATTTTTTCTGGAAATAAAGCAGCATCCTTATTAGGACTTTCAGGTAAAATTATTCCATATCTTTCCCACGTGATAAAATTTTTTGTAGAAGCCATAGCTACACTTATATTCTTTGGTGAATATGCTGTATAGCACATATAATATCTGCCATTTAAGTAAGTAAGCCTTGGATCTTCCACTCCGTACAACTCATTTTGGTGTTGGGGTTCAAAGACAGGTTTTTCCATCCTGTTAAAATGTACTCCGTCTAAACTGACAGCATAACCCATTCTTGAAACCATGTCTTCACCTTGTGCGCGATACAGCATATGAAATATTTCCCCATCATAAACTACAGCTGGATTAAATACAAATCTTGATTCCCATATATGCATAGGGTTAGGCCCGAACAAGGGGTTTAATGGATGTCTTTTTAGTTTCAAATTCAAAGTAAATCCCTTCCTTTCTTACATAATTATTTTAAAGTCATCGATATGCCTTGCAAAAACGCTTTTCTAAAAATAATAAATATTAAAACCATTGGTATAGTTTGTATGACTGCCCCGGCCATTATGGGACCAATATAGGCACCATATTCATGATTAAAAGTGGCTAATAGAACAGAGAGAGGCATTTTATTATAGTCTTGGATTACTATTAAAGGCCACATAAAGTTGTCCCATATACCAATGAATGTGAAAAGTCCAACTATTGCCATAGCTGAATTATTTAAAGGAACCATTATCCTAAAAATTACAAAAAAATCAGACGCCCCATCCATTTTTGCAGCTTCAATGTAGTCATCAGGCGTTCCCTTAAAACTCTGTGTTAACATAAAAATCCCCCATCCGCTCATAATAGAAGGTAATATTAAAGCGGAATATGTGTTTAGCAACCTTAAATTTCTAATTAAAATATACATTGGGATAGTGAACATAAAACCAGGGAAAACCATTTGGAATATTATAAAGTTGAATATTCCATCTCTTGCTCTAAATTTGTATTTAGATAGAGCAAATGCTATTATTGCTGAGCTTAACATGACACACAAAGTAACTGTTACTGAAACAAATAAACTATTAAAAAAGGCTCTAACAAATGGTCTATTCATTCTTTCAGCACTTTCCAGAATGAATTTAAAATGTTCTAAAGTAAATTTTGTTGGCCAAAATCTGGTGTAGATTTCTGCAGATGGTTTTACAGAGGCTAAGAATAACCATACATACGGGTAAATCCAAATTAGTGCTAGGGCAAACATAACTATGTGAAGGATTACATTTCCTGTTTTTTTCTTTTTTTTAGTTTTCATACTAAATCAACTTCCCTCTCCATAATTTTTCTTACAAGCCAAACCATTCCAAAACTTATTCCAGCAACAAATACAGCCATTGTAGCAGCATATGTTGGATCCATTCTTTGAAATGAGGTTGTAATCATGTGCATCATTGGAGTCAGAGTAGTTCTCATTGGACCTCCTCCAGTTATCATGTATGGTTCAGTAAATATTCCAAAAGCTAGAGTTATTGCCAATACCATAACCATAACAATAGAAGGATTTAAAAGAGGTAAAGTGATTTTAAAGAACTTTGTAAAACCACCAGCTCCATCTAATTCTGCTGCTTCATATAAAGACTCAGGGATGGCGCTAATTCCAGCATATAGAATTAGCCCATAATACCCGATAAATTTCCAAATAACTATTAAAGCAATTGAAAACATTGCTAGTGATGGACTTGTGAACCATGGAATAGTTACTCCAAATAGATTATACAAGAGTTTATTTATAGGTCCATTTACTGCAAAAAGATTTGAGAACATTATTGAATATGCTACTCCTGATGATACATTAGCGACTAAGAAAGAAAGAGTAACAAAGGTTTTTCCATATTTAAGCTTGTTTAAAGCGATTGCAAAAAGCATAGCTCCTAAAAGAACAAGAGGAATATAATATAGCATAAAACGAAAAACATTAAGAACGGTTTTCCAGAAAAGAGGGTCTGATAAGACCCTCGTTATGTTTTTAAAACCAACAAATTGAGGAGATCCTACAAATTTCCATTTAGAAAAAACTAGAATAAATAGCCAAACAAAAGGATAACCCCAAAATATAGCAGCATAAATGAGATATATAGAAGAAATTGAAAACCCTTTTATTGCCTCCTTCTTTGCTAAGTTTTTATTTTTTTTAGACATTTTCTCTCCTACCTTTACCAAAGAATCTTATTTATAGCTTTTACAGCATCATCTAAAGCTTTTTGTGGATCTTTTTTCTGATACATTAAAGGTTCTATAAATTCAAAAGTCATTAAATCTTGAACATCGACTGTTTGAGTTATAGGTGCAGGAGGAACAGCGTAGGCAACATACTTAGCATATTCAGCTGCCAAAGGATTTTCATTCCAAAAATCTTTGAAATCTTCATTATCCAACAAATCTTCTCTTGCAGGAGGCATTTTTGTGTATTCAAGCCATTTTACATCAAAATCTTCTTTTGTAAATATCCATTTAACAAATTCCCAAGCTTCTTCTGGATGCTTTGTGCTTTTAAATATTACAAGGCCTTTAGCGTCAGCAAATGTGTAAATTGGTTTGTCTTTAGGATAATTGTCAGGAACGGGTGGAGGGCTGATTGTTATATCATTTACGATGTCAGGAAATTGGGTTTGGGCAAAAGATATTTCCCAGGGTCCCCTTAGACCACCTGCTATAGCTCCAATGTAAAACGGATTACTTACAAGTTCAACAGCGGTCCAATCATTTTTAAACATTGTATCGATAAAAGTGGCAACTTCTTTTCCTGCTTCATCATTAAAAACGGCTCTACCTTTTGAAGCATCTATGTAAGGTTCTCCTCCACTGGCGGCATAATAGTAAGTGATAAAGTCAAACCATCTATCCCACCAGTTCCTTCCTTGAATGACTTGAACCGAATATCTTTCTTGAGGTATAACAAATTTTTTTGAAAATTCGTAGATCTCAGAATAGGTTCTAGGAGGAGAGTCAAATCCTACTTCCTCAAGTAAAGAAGTTCTCCACCACATCAAAATAGGATTTGAATAGATAGGAATAACATAATTTTTCCCGTCTATTTTCCATCCCTCAAGGATATTACCCATTTTTCTTTTTTCAACGACTTCATCAAATCCTTCAAGTTCGTCTAGTTCCATAAGTTGATCGATTTCAACCAGTTGAGCAGCAAAACCAGAAAAAATGTTAGTACATACGTCTGGTGCTCTTCCGGATGCAATAGCTGTTAGAATGGCTTCTTCTGAGCTCCCAGCAGCTGGAATTGTACTCCATTCTATATCTATTTCGGGATGAAGTTGTTCATATTCTGCAACCAACTCTTTCCAATATACTTCCTGTTGTGGATCAGGAGCAGTCCAAAATACCAACTTAGTTACTGAAAAAGAAAACACACACAACAACATTACTATAGATAGAGTTAACACTCTCTTCATGTTACTTAACCTCCTTTACTTTTCCTTTTTAGTTGTTTCTCTTTCCATGAATGTAGTAAAAAGAGAAATTAATACAGGATGGGGATTTTTATCGTTAATCATGTCTATTAATCTGCTCAATGCTATATTTCCCATCTCGTATTTAAATACTTTCAAGGTGGAAAGCTTAGGTTCCGAGATTGAGGCTGATATAATGTCGTCGAAACCAATTAATTGGATATCGTTTGGAACGTCTATTCCCAAGTTTTTAAGTTCGTTCAATATAGTCAAAGCAATAACATCATTTGATGCAAAAATTACTTCTGGATTTTTTGATAAAGCTAAACTCAGAGCGTATGCAATTCCTTCTGGGGTTTCATCACATTCAAAAGTCTGAGGTAACAAACCTTGTTCACTCATTGCAGCAGTGTAACCTTCGTATCTATCTCGGAAACCATAGAAGCTAACAGGACCATGAATGTGAACGATTTTTAAATAACCTCTTTCAATCATCTTGTTTATGACATAGTATGCACCGTCAAAGCCGTTAGAGACAACTGAATCTACCTTTAAAGTTGGGATATAATTATCAACTAATACTTTTGGTAGTTCACATTCTTCAATATGACTAGGTAACTTATCACCACCTACGACAAGAAAACCATCAATGGATTTCAAAAAATCTTCACTACATTCTTCGAATGTTTTTACTTCAAATGAGATATTATTTTCTTTGGAATAAGATTCGATCCCAGTCAGTACAGTAAGATAAAATTCCCTTATACCATATCGATCTTCATTTTTGAGAATTTTAGCAATTCGTTCACTTATAATAACTCCAACTTGGAAGGAAGTTTTTTTGTTAGCGAGTTCTCTAGCGATTGTTGAAGGTTTATAATTTAGTTCTTCGATTACCTTTAAAACCTTTTCTTTAGTTTTTTCTGAAACTCCATTTTTTGAATTTAAGACCCTTGAGACAGTTGCAATAGAAACGCCCGCTAGTTTAGCAACATCATCTATTGTTGGCATAGTTAATTTTATCCTCCTTTTCTTGTAAGCGCTTACATAAACATTCTATCAAAAATTAGAAGAAAGTGCAAGTGAAATTTTAAGCGTTTAGAGTAAATTAGAAAGAAATAATAGCATTTATGATTGAAGAGCTTGTAGTTTTTCATAGTTCACAAAATCATTTTGTAAAAGATTGAGATATTTTTCGTTTTCTAAGCCTAAACAGCTTTAATTACATCTAATTATCTATATTTGGCTCTAATATTCTTTTGAAATTATTTTGTTTTGTATTATAATAATTTTGTAAGCGCTTACATAACATTTGCTAAATAACTTAAGTTTTGCTGATTGAAAAGGTGATAAAAATGAAAAAAATATTATTTATTATTTTAGCTATTGTTTTTTCTGTATTCTCGTTTGCCACTGAAATCAAAAATGTCATATTATTTATTGGCGATGGCATGGGAGAAAATCATGTTGTTGCAACTAGTTTTTTAGAAAAAAAGGAACTTAATATGTTAAAAGCAAACTTTTTTGGATATATCCAAACCCACTCTTTAAATAATGAAGTAACTGATTCTGCAGCAGCTGCAACCGCTTTAGCTACAGGATATAAAACTAATAATGGAATGATCGGGATGCTTCCAAATGGTGAAGTTATCCCCAATTTGGCAGAGATCTTATCTAAAAATGGTTATAAAACAGGAATAGTAGTAACTTGTAGAGTCACTCATGCGACCCCAGCTGGATTCTATGGTCATGTTGCAAGTAGAGATGAAGAATCAAAACTTGCTAAGCAGTTAGTAGATAGCAATTTGACCGTTGTATTTGGTGGAGGGGTTAATTATTTTAAAGATTTAGAAGAAGATCTAAAGTTTAACAGATTTGACTATTTGAAAACAAAACAAGAAATGATTTCTTATGTTGGTAAAAAAGGGAAAAAGGTCATAGGTTTGTTCAACGACGACCATCTTCATCCTGTAACACAAAGGCCGAGTGAAGAGCCTTTTCTACCTGAAATGACACAAAAGGCGATAGAAATTTTGTCAAAAGACGGTGGCCCCTTCTTTCTTATGGTTGAGGGATCTCAAATCGACACGAGATCTCATGAAAACAATCTCGATGGAGTATTAAAAGAAGTTCTTGAATTTGATGAATCTATTGGAATTGCTTTAGAATTTGCAGAAAAGAACCCTGATACATTAGTTTTAGTTACTGCTGATCATGAAACTGGTGGATTAATTTTAAATGTTAGCGGTTTGAATTTATCTACTAAAAGAGGGCTATCTACGCCTTTAGGAGGCAGTCAAACTGTTGATTTAGAAACAATGAAGACATTTCAGAGTAGATTAGCTAAGGTGATATACAGTTCTTCAGATATAGAAGAATTGAAAACTAACATAGAACAATCTTTTGAAGTTACTTTAACTCCAGAAGAAATGAATTACATTGAAAGTTCACAAGATAAGCAAAGTGCTGTTTTTGAAGTAATAGTTGGAAAAGCTAATTGTGCTGCAAAGTGGTCTACTACAGAACATACTGATGAATTAGTACCAGTATTTGCCTTCGGCCCTGGCGCAGAAAAATTTAGCAAAATTCTAGATAATACAGACGTACCTAAAATTATTTTAGAATTATTGGAAATTGAAGTTTCTTCTTCTAGTCTAATTAAAACGCACTAACTTTTAAAAGGAATCCCTAGTCCTAACAAGTAATAGACATTAAACATAATTTTTGGGATTTGTAAAGAGATATAAAAATACAAAATCTTTAAAGGAGGAGGTAGTAAAATGAAAAATAGGAAAATTTTTTTTGTGTTTTTCCTAATTGTTTTAATGTCAGTGGCGACTTTTTCAGCTGAAAAAGTTATAAAAGTTGTAACAGATCAAAAGACAAACATCGAAGTTCCTTATGTGATGAGTTTTTCTGAGTTATTAGATTTAGTAGGTGAAGATTTCGATGCAAACTGGTATTCAATTAGAGTAAAGGAAGCAAACGGGAAGGATCTTCCATATCAAATAGTTGATGTAGACAAAAATGGGAAAATCTCGTCCAAAGATTTCCTTCAATTTACCTTCAAAAAAGAAGCAAAAATAGTTGTTTCTGATGATTGGGATTTAGATTTACTCCAATTTGCTCCCGCTTTAAAAGTTGAAGAAAAAGACGGTGAATATATTGTTTCATCTGATAAATTTACTGTGAAAGTGAATAACTATGGTATTGCAAATTTTGTAAAATTCAACAATGCTGAAGGTAATTTGTACAACGAGCTTGGAACTGCTAGGATTGCAGGATGGTCTGGAAGCACATATTATGTTGATGGCTATTTAGGAAGACATGTGGAAACAACTTCTTCCGGATTCAAAGTTAAGGAACTCAATGTGTTTCAGCCTGGACCAGTTGCGGTTACAGTGGAAGCTTTACTCTACTATGAAGAATTGCCTGGTTTTAACCAAAAAATAACCACACATATATTTAAAACAGGAGATGTACTCGTAGAAAATGAGTTTTCATTCACTAATTATGTTGATATAATGAAACTACAGGTCATGGCTACTTCACCATTGACAAGCTTAGATGATAAAGCAGTTTATATCATGCCTATGTTCAGGAGAATGATTTGGGCCGAGCAATTAGGAATTTCTCCTTATGAATATTGGAAAGAGAGAAACGCTGTAAAGATTGTTGATAATAATCCATACATAGTTTTTCCAGCAATTGATCCTATGAAACCATTGTGGTGGGGAGCTACATATTGTTTTGTTTCGATGGAAAATTGGAGAGCTAATTTCTCTGATAGATACGACTTAATTGCCGCAGAGATTCTACCAGAAAAACCGGTAGTATATTCTGACCTTAAAAAATTTGTTTATGAAGATTTTTGGTTCTATGAAAGTAGAGAATTTAGAGACGGGATTTTTAGATGGATTCCTGGAGAATTAGAAATTTATGAAGCAACTAAAGGTGTTTTTGAAAATACACATGAAGCTGACTGGATGGCGCAATTTAAAGCTGGAGACAAGGTAGTTTACAAGAGATATTTTTCGATGTATTCTGCAAAAAATGTTGATGAAGCAATAAAACTTCTAGAAAACAGAACACATGAAATTCAAAATCTGAAAGTTATCACTGAATAATTTCGTGAACCTCTGCGGTATTTAGAATACTGCAGAGGTTTCTTTTCCATTTTATAATCCGAAGCATTTAATTAAAATGATCAACAGGGCGAAGACTCGCCCTCTTTACGTAAGTTACAAAACACTAAAATATTTTAAGCAAATTAGTACAGCACTTTTACTCTGCCATTAATAATGTTTCAAAGGAGGCAACGTAATGAAAATGGAATATTTTATAATTTTCACGATGATATTTCTACCTTTAACCGTATTAGGAATGCCAGAATTAAATCTCAATCATCTTGAATTTTTAAGAGACGAGTTTCAAATTGAAGATGAAACAAAGATAGGATATTGGATATATGCTGAGAAATACGGCGATAAATATGTCCACACCCCAGCCAAGGGAGAGGGAGTTACATGTGTCGATGATGTAGCCAGGGTAGCGGTTTTATACACCGAACTTTATAAACTTGATAATAATGAATTTTATTTGCAAAGAGCTAAAGAAGCTTTAGATTTTGTAATGGCTTTTCAAGATACGGATGGAGACTTTTACAATTTTGTTTTTGAAGACGGAACTATTAACAAGCAAGGTATCACAAGCAGAAAATCAGCTAATTGGTGGGCGGCAAGAGGTTTCTGGTCTATTTCTAACGCTTTAGAAATATTTGAAACCGACAAAGATTTTCAAAAGAAGTTAGAAAATTCGGCTAGATTAGCTTACAATTTTCTTTCTAAAAGTTTAGATGAAAATTACTTTTTAAATCATAATTCAGATGTTTCCTCTGTATTTTTAATGGGGGTATTAGAGTATTATAAGTACACAAAAGACGAGAAAGTGAAAGATTTAGCTATAAAAATAGGTGATTCTATTTTAAAGAAGCAAATCAACGAAGGCTTTCTAAAAGGAGCGTTTGACGAAGGAGAAGAGACACCGCTGTGGCATAGCTGGGGTAGCCGTCAAGGCGAAGCTCTGTTAGAATTATATAGAATTACTCAAGATGAAAAATATTTAGAGTCAGTAAAGTTCCTGGCTGATGAATTTTACCCAGTTTTACTCTCTTTAGGACCTGTTTATCAAATCGGAGAATATATAAAGCTGTATCCTCAAATTGCTTATGGTGTTGAACCTATAATATCAACTTTGGTCAAGCTGTATTCAGTAACCCAGGAAGAAAATTACGCATATATGGCTTCATTATTTGGTGGTTTTTTTGAAAAAAATAATCTTCTAAAAACTCCAATGTATGGCCCAAATGGTGAAGGATATGATTCGTTGCATTCTGTGTACATTAATACGAATGCTGGAGCAGAATCAACAATCTGTGCCTTATTAAGTATCACCAGACTTAAAACTTTACCAACTAAGTTTCAAGAACTAACCAAAGCAATAATAGTTGCAGGGAGAAAGACAATTTTATTAGAAGCAGAAAAGATGAATACCGGTATTTATAGTTTTACTCTTGATAATATGAACAATGTTGCTTTAAAAACCGATGAAAGTATCAGAATTAGACAGACTTTAGAAAATTTTTATACTGGAGACTACGAAGTATACGTTAGCGGTATCTTTGAGCCTATGACCACGGTTAAAGTGACTTCAGGAAATAACTCAATAGAAGAGATTTTAAAACCATCAAAAGGGATAGTTAGTGTTGAAAAGATAAACATGGATAAAAACGAAATAATACTATATTTTAAACCAGACAACGGCAACATTTACTTAGATCAAGTCATTTTAAAACCGGTGGATCCTATTTTTGTATACAAGTTTAAAGACAATTATTACGAGTTTAGTAAAGCGGGAGTGAAACAAGTAGAATATGAGATAGCAGATGTGAAAAGCCAATACATTCAAAAAGTGGAGGTACCTGTTGAAAAAATCAACGAAAGTTATTTACTGAATTTAGAAGAATTATTTAATAATGACGGAATAGTTGATTTTGCAAATAGAAAAGCTGGAAACTTTGATAACTTTGATGGAGTTATTGGTGCAAAATATCCAGCAGAAGAGATTCAAAAGCTGCTGGACAATAATCTCTTTTATTTTGAAAAAGAAGATGTATATTTTAAATTTAAAATAGAAGAAAAAGATAACTTAATATGTACATCACAAGAGCTTTACTTAAAATATTTCAATGCTTCGCCTTCATATTTATATGTTGTGGGATCCTGTGATCATGGTAACTATGAGGGATATTTAACTATTGTATATAGCGATGAAACAGTAGAACAAAATAGGATAGCTTTTTCAGACTGGTGTCAAGAACCAGTTTATGGAGAAACCATCATAATGGAATTTGGTTATAGGTATGATAATTTAGGAATTAAAGAAAATATAACAACCAGATTGTATTTAAATAAGATTCCATTGAAAGGAAAGCCTATAAAATCTATTTATTTCCCTCAGATACCAACGATGCACATTTTAGCTATTACTTTAAAGTAAGATCAGTAATTTATTTTTTTAATTAGAGGACCTTTAAGTATTAATTAAAAGGTCCTTTTTTAATTTTAAAAAGATATTATATAATATAAACAAGAGCAGTAACATGTAAA